>CALLLI010000204.1 GCA_938082635.1 uncultured Verrucomicrobiales bacterium | reverse complement strand
TAGCCCAAGTTTCTTATTACCGGCGTGGCACCCCTATAAAA
Organism: uncultured Verrucomicrobiales bacterium; assembly: GCA_938082635.1. Lineage (GTDB taxonomy): Bacteria > Verrucomicrobiota > Verrucomicrobiia > Verrucomicrobiales > DEV007 > JAACDM01. Next base: position 7,501 of record CALLLI010000204.1, on the reverse strand, counting down.
CCAGGGCCTGCGTCGCGAAGGCACTACAAAGTCGTCGCTCCTTTCAGTTCCGACTTCACCGCTGGGCAGGCCCCTTTCCAATCGGTCCCGAGTATCTGGTAGACCCGGCTCTGCTCCGCGTCTGGCAGGCTCGGCTTGCGCACCGTCACGATCCGTCCTTCCTCCAGCGGCAGCCGGGTGCTCACTAACGAATGCTTACAAAGTAAGCGGCGCAAGGTCTTCCACTCTATTTATAACTATAATAATTACCATAATTAACTGGTAGCTATCCGCGTTTGCGCCTCAGCCAAGATCTTCCAGCTCAGCTTTGAATCCGCCGGAGAGAATCGGAAAACGACACCAGGTCTTGGGATCCAGATTTTCGTCATCGAGGTGGAAACTCGGCGCGTAGCGTTCGCGTTTCCACTGGTTGCGGCTCCAGAGTTGAAAGAATCGGCGCACCCAGAGATCAACCTGATCACCTGAATACTGAGGGAAGCGCTCGCCCATCTCGGCGCGCACCTCTACAGGGGCACGCTTGTCACGGATGGCACTACGCTCGATGGCGTCGAGTAAGGGATAGGGCATCAAGTCAGCTTCGTCCGTTTGCGTCTGTTCCAATGGGCGAAGTTCCGCAGTCGGTGCCTGGGCATTGATCACACTGAGCTCTGGGATCGGTGGGAAATCTTCACTGCCTGTGGTTTCCATCCAACGAAGCCACTCTCGGAGAAACGCTTTATCTATGCCGGCAATGGGACTGACACCACCACAGGTATCGCCATCCATGGTCGCGTACCCAACCGCAGCTTCAGACCGATTACTCGTCGCCAGGAGGAGCGCTTTCAGCGTATTTGTTAGCATCCAAATGCCCGGTGCGCGCACACGCGCTTGGATGTTCTGTAACGTTAGATCGTCTTGCTCCCAGGTGAGTTCGCGTTTGAGGCTGCCTTCGACAAAATCCCGATAGTGTTTCACCAAGGGATCAATTTCCCAGACCGAGTAGCGCGCACCTAACGCCTTTGCCATGATCTCTGCCGCGTGCCGTGTCGTTTTGGAACTATTCTCGGTGCCTTGATAGACACAGAAGAGAAGCGCTCGTTTTATCTCTGCTAGCGTCGCCCTCTCTTTAAAGCCCAAGTAAGAAGCCATCTTGGGCCAGGCATTGGGGCCGAGTTCGTGCTCTAACCGATCAATCATCAATCCGACCAAGGTGGCACAAGCCGCCGAGTCCGCACCGCCACTGAGAGAGACGACAAACCCACGCGACCAGCTCTTCCGCATGTAGTCGAAGAGCGCTAGTGTCATGACATGCGTGAACTCTTCCTTCTTGCTATAGAGGCGTGTCTGGATGGCTTCGGGAAATTCAGCTCTCGGTGGGGCAAGCTCCATGGGGACCTGCAAGATCCCTTCATCGTCCAGAGAATCTTCCAAATCACTCTGCGTCCCAACGCAGCGTACTCGTGCCGTGCGGGTCAGATCGATGTCGACCGTGCCTGCAATGACAAACTGTGGCTTGAATGAGAATCTCCTTCCTGAAGCGATAAACTTCCCATCCGTGGCAATCATGGGACCACCATCGAAGATCGCACGGCCGGTTTCGTTTCCTAGCAGATTAGTATAAACATACGTCACGTGAAAAGCTCTTGAACCCTCTAACACAAAGCGTTCTCGAATCTGTTGTTTCTTAAACGCAAAGTGGCTCGCACTCGGATTGAGGATTATATCCACACCGCGTTTGGCCAAACTTGCCCCTGGACGTTGCGCGACCCAAGCGTCCTCACAGATCTCGAAACCGATGCGCACGCCGTCTACTTCAAAGAGCAAGTCGCCAAGCTCGATCAGTTCCTCACCCACTTCCACAGCGCGCACCACCCCAGCGGGCCATGGTTTGAACCAACGGGGTTCATAATGAATCCCATCGCCAGCGAGCGTTTGTTTGGCCACCATGCCATAGATCTCGCCATCGCCTAACAAGGCAGCAACATTGTAGAGCGCTCCCTGATAGAGCACAGGCAGACCAACCGCCGTGAGCATGCCTTTGGAGGCTTCTGCCAGGGCTGGCAGCATGGCCAATGCCCGCTTGGCCACATCGGGTGAGAAGAACGCGTCTTCGCAGCCATAGCCAGTGATAGATAATTCTGGCAGGCAGAACACCTGTACACCCGCCTCACGGGCTTCCTCAATCGCAGCTAAAAGCCGCTCTTGATTCCCTGGCCAATCGAGCGCGGTCTGGTTGACCACCCCGGCTCCTACGCGGATCAAACGCATTCCATGACTTAGCGAAACCCACGCTTAGCGCAAGGGAATCTGGTTTCCATCGCCACGGATCGCCCTAAAATCACTCCATGATCCGACTTTCCCTTCTACTCGGCTGGGCCATTCTTAGCCAAAGCCAGGCTCAGAATATCGCGCATCCTAACAAGCATTCCTATGCCGATCTCGCTGGTGGACGTGAAGGCTACACCCTTGCCAAGGAGTCGGTCAATGAAGCGCGTCTCTACAATTTTTATCAGCGACAAGCCGACTACTACATGGCGCAGCCAGCAAGTGGCGTTCCTCACATTCTTCCAGCCTATCCCGGACTCGATGGTGGTCTTCATGGGCATTGGGGAAAGCACAACCAAAACAACCATGAGGATGGCCGGTGGAACGGCATCGATCACGGATCGTTGCTCACTCAAGTCTTCGTCGCGAGTAAGGAGGTCCGCATCCTCAAAGGCATCGCCATAAAATTAGGTGGCGAGAAACAAGTCTCGGTCTGTTTCGATCCGATGACTCTGAGTTACCGTGCGGTGTGGGAAGGCGGTTTCATCAAGTTTCATCCCTTCCGCTGGGGCACCTCGCGTAACGCACAGCTCGATGGCGACGTCTGGTATGTTGATCCTGACAAGATAGGTCCCTATATCAACGCTGGTTTCGGCGCTATTTCTGGTAGCAGTTTAATTGGCAGGATACCACGGGACACGTCGTTTCTCAGTCTTCGTGACGCGCACTACCTGGGATTCTACCGACATGGAGAGAAGGTGATCTTTCACTACCGAGTAAACGACATCGAGATCTTGGACATGCCAAGTCTCTCCGAAGCGGGAAACTTTGTGCGCACCCTTCAATTCGTTAAAGGAGTAAAGAATATGAGGCTTCCTGCAGGCGTGGGCGGATCCGTCAGAGTTGTTGGGAACCACGCCAGCATAGAAACAAGGAACCATCGGCATACGCTTGTCATCGCTGAAGCGATCGCGGGCCCGACGTTATCACTCATCTATTCACGCGAACCTGAGCAGGACGAAGGCGAAGAGCCAGAGACAACCGACCTTGCGAAGCTACGCCAAGGCGGTCCTCTTGCTTGGCCGGAAACGGTGACAACCAAAGGAATCATGGGTGAAGCTGTAAAAGGTTCTGCTTACGCGACGGACACGTTGACCGTTCCTTACGAGAACCCGTTCAACTCGATCATGCAGCTCAGCGGGATCGCCTTTGATGGCGCAAACACGGCGTATGTCACCACACTGGCGGGAGAGGTCTGGTCCGTGAAGGGTATCAATGACGGCCTGGAAGCACTTGTTTGGAAGCGCTTCGCCTCTGGTCTGAATCAACCGGTGGGCCTGCGCATCGATCCCGATGGCATGTTTGTGTTAGATCGCGGGCAGATCTATCGCCTTCATGATCTCAACTTCGACGGCGAAGCCGACTACTATGAGAACTATGCGAATGACTTCGGCGGCTACGATCGCAGTCATAGCCACACCTTCGGCCTGCATCGCACCGCCGATGGCTCCTTTCACTTTACTCAACGGGAGAGCATCTTGCACACTGGGCCTGATCAGATCACCACGATTCAAGGATCTGGCGTTCGTAATTGCATGGGCATTGGTGGTGCCGCGAATTACTTCTGGGTGGCTCCGCAGGAAGGTTCCTGGACTCCGGCGTCTTCCATCATCGAGGTTAATGCGAACGAATTCTATGGCCTGCCGAACGAGAATGCTGCGCTCGGCACGAGTATCGCGACCCCACTTTGTTACCTTCCACGTGGTGTCGAGAATTCTGTAGGCGGCATGTTAGAAATCACGAGCGATCAATGGGGCCCATTCAAGGGCTCTCATGTCGGCCTCAGTTATGGTTCGGGGTTGCACTACCTCATCTTGCGAGACGCCACGGGTGCGCGCCCTCAAGGTGCCGTGGTTCCGTTAGAGGGCGAGTTTCTTGCCGGAGCCATCCGCGGGGCGTTTCATCCCAAGGACGGTCAACTCTATGCCGTAGGGCTCGATGGTTGGGGCGACTACTCGGTCCGTGATGGCTGTTTCCATCGGGTGCGTTATCTCGACGGGCAGGTGCACAAACCGTCAGGCTTCCGAGTTCACGCCAATGGCATTCAGGTCGACTTCCCAACGACTCTGAAACACGACTCCGCGAAGGTCTTTGCTCATGCATGGAATTACGAATACGCGAAACGCTATGGCTCCCCTGAGTTCTCGGCGAAGACACCGGGCTCACTTGGACACGATCGGATTGAGGTGCGCTCAGTAACCTTGCTAAAAGGGAGAAAGAGTCTCTTTGTGGAAATGCCAGCGATGGTACCTATCATGCAACTGCACCTCCGCATGCATCTGGTGGCCGCAGACGGCCGGGCGTTTAAGATGGATCTCTTTGCCTCACCCATGTATCCGAGTGCACCGCTAACGCTGCCAGGCCTAGCGGAGCCTATGACCGGAAAGCCAACGGCGATCGCCTTGCGTGTGGCCCAGGATGATGGACCCACGCCCAAAGAATCCGGCACGCCGGCTGAAGGCGAACGCGAGTTGATCATGGAAGCCGTGGGCGGGCTTCAGTTCAAACAAACGGAACTTACCGCGAAGCCGAGCGAGGCTCTCGCCCTTCGTTTCAAGAATACGGACGTCATGCCACACAACTGGGTCCTGGTGAAACCGGGCACCATGCAGACTGTAGGGTCCGCTTCATTTGCGATGTTGAATGACCCAGATGCAGGAAAAAAGCACTATGTGCCTGAACTTGATGCGGTGCTCGTTCATGTCCCGGTGGTCAATGCAGGGCAGCAACACGTCCTCCATTTCCGAGCACCCCCCGAGCGCGGCGAGTATCCCTACATTTGCACCTTCCCTGGCCACTGGCAGGCCATGCGCGGCTTGCTTGTGGTGGAGTAGAAGTCTAATTAAAGGTAACTCAGGCTTCCTATAGAAAGCGACGCGCAAGAGCGCTCTACGGTGTCTCCGAGATGCTGAGTGCCAAGAAGCCCTTCGGCTGGCCGAATGGCATGCGAGCTTCGAGATCGCTTTCATTGGCTGCCACAGTGATAGATGGGATAGGCATTAGGAATTCGAAATTCTCCAACGTGGACGAAGCGAGCACCTTTACTGAGAGGCCAAGCGGGTCGCGGGCACGTGGCCATTCTAGGACGATGGCGTTGTCCGTCTGGCGGATTCGAAGGAAAGGATCACGATTCGGCTCTTGAGGATCGGTGCCAGCATAGGCCTCGAGAAGATTGACGCGCCGATCGCCGTCGGGATCAGCTAAATCTCCCCAAAGACTGGCTTCAAGCGCTGAATCCTTTAGGGTCGTTGCCAGGAAATGGGTGGAACGCCAGCGCTCAAGTAGTGTCGGAACCGGTGAGACAGAAATTTGAATCGTGCTAGTCGCGTGTTCCCCACGTGCCGATGCGCGGATCGTTAGTTCGTAGTCGCCGACCTGCGTGAACCGAATGATCGGAGTTAGTGAGGTCGGGTCGGAGAATTCAACAGAGTTAGTTAGGCCATGGCTAACTGTCCACTGGTAGGTAAACGGGCCATCATCCGCAATCTCGAGATCCGGTGTGAATGTGCCATCCAGTTGCAACGAGGCCTGTGGTTCAGAGTTGCGAATGACCGGTGGCAACAACTTGGGCAATACGGTGATTTGAAAGTCTACGTCGCTAACAAACTCGCCAGCGGAGACCATTAAACTAAGCGTGTAGTCCCCAGCGTCCGCAAAGGAAATAGTAGGCTGAAGCATCGATGGATCAGAGAACGTGACGTTCAACGAGTCACCTTGTACCACCTTCCAGTCTACCACGAATTCCGTGGCACCTGCCCAAGCATCATCCTCGATCACCACCGAAGGAACTAACATGACACCAAAATTAAGAGTAACCTTCTTGTCCTCGACCAGGATCACCAGTGGCGTGTTCATCCCCACCGACCAATCGCTCGTCGTCGTGGCAAGTTCGCCGTCGCTCACAGTAAGCCCTAAAGTGAACAAGCCTCTCTTAGCAAAGGCGATCTCTGAACCGAGTGCCGTGGCGTCTAAGAAGGTGACGTCGCCAGCGTCTCCTGAAACTACACTCCAAGCGTAAGTCAGGTCCGTTTCGTCATCAATGATCGCTGGAAGCTGTGGCACAACAGAACCAGACTCTTCGAGAGCAACGCGCGTCTCCATCGCAACTAGGGGCGCGCGGTTGGGCAAGGAAATTGCACGAGGCCCTCGGCTGACTCTCACTTCATCAATGAGCCCTTCGAAAGTGCCTAGTGTGAGGGGCCAAAGGTCCTCAGGTCTAGTGTTCATCAACACCGTCTGTTCGTAAATTGAAACCCCGTAGTGTCCAGAAATACGAATCGCCCTTTTTCATGCTACATCCTGGTGGCGCTCGCGGGCATTTGGGAAAGGAATTCACGCCCAATGTTTCACCGGAGAGCTCATTGCCGTGTCGCCTTCACATCTTCCGTGAATCAAATGAATCAAATCAGGAGCCAATTTTCGCTGCGAAAGCGATCTGGAATCGCTCGAGCTGCTGGTCTTTCGGAACGGAGATTACTGATCTCAAGCGCCGGTCCGAAAACCGCTTCAAGTTTCCTTCTCCACATAGGCTGCTCAAGAAATCCACAATGCGTGGATGCATCTTAGAGAGTCGCACTATCTGGCGAACCCGCCCGTCGGATAGTTCCAACCGGTCGCCGATCTCCGCGCAGGAGCCCACAAGCCCCTGTTTCAGGGCCTCTGCCCAATTCATGGCGAGGTGAATGATGTGCTGATCGTCTGGACAGGACTTCATCAGGATCGTATCTTGAGTATGCATTCGCCAAGACGATTTGACTGGATGAACGACCAGCATACCGTGTTGCCAGGAGTTCTGGACCACTCCGATCAGACAGGGAATCTCGCTGAGAGTTCGTAGTTTCTTCACCTGCGGATTACGTCCTGGCCGCTCTATCACCACTCGCTCAGCGATGCGCCTCAGCAGGTTGTCTTTCTCTTTCGCTTCCTGTCTTGGTTTTCCTATCGCTTTCTCGATTCCTAGGCGGCTTTCTTCCATTACCTGGATCACTCCTTTGAAGCTGATTCGACGTAACTACTCAAGTAGTTTGGAGGTGTAAACGCCGGGTGAAAACCGGTACACCCACCCAACGCATCCCTCAGAACAACATGAGCCTGCCCGCTCCGAGTGAGGCATCAATTGCTGTCCTCGCGACGGCGCACGCCTAGTGACGAGTTCGGACAACTCATTGGTTTAGAACGCTCTCTCGCAGTCAGAGCG
>CALLLI010000203.1 GCA_938082635.1 uncultured Verrucomicrobiales bacterium | reverse complement strand
CAGGGCGTCCTGGATATTCTCTTCACATTCAAGAAAGGCGGCACTTTTCTTAACCGTCACCTTGATGGTCATCGTCTCGTCGTCGTTATGTAAGATCTCGGCTGTCATGCCTAAGTATCTTTCATATAATTACCACAAAGTGCAGGTTATAATCATATATGTTCCATTGAACACTATAGCGCTACATTATTCGCCGGTCAAACCCGTCTCTTTGATGCGCCCGGTTACGCTTGTTATCAATCGTTTCCACCTTCAAGGTCTTTGGCTCAATGCCGTTTTTTAGGCTCCGCGATCTTCACCTGAACTTCTATTGCCGTTTCTAGGCCAAATGAAACGTTGGCAGGTTTGGTGAGGCTTTCGCAATGATCTATTCTGGGGTCGAGAAACTTGGGAGCGCGTCTGCCATACCAGCATCAGTGCATTTTAGCTCTGATAGGGTTTCCGCGCGCATCGCTCGCAAGCGTTCCAGGTGCTTTGGTTGTAAGGCAAGATTCATTAGTTCTTCGGGATCTGCTTCGAGGTTGTAGAGTTCTTCGACTTCACCCTCAACCAGGGTCCGGATGTACTTGTAACGTCCGCGTAGGAGAGACACCCACCACGGCACGTTGGCCGTTTTATAGAGGACCTCGGGATCGGTAGGAACGATGTTTGTGTCAGCGCCATATTTCTCACCGGTCAGCGCTGTGAGAACGGGATGATCCCATGCTCGATTCGGATCTTTTAGAAGAGGTGTGAGGTCGTGCCCGTGCATCTTTCAAGGAAGTGGAAGCCCGGTGAAGGCGAAGAAGGTGGGAGCCATTCCCGTACCTCCAACCGCAGTGGGGCAGATCTTCCCTTTCGGAATGTGGCCCGGATAGCTCATGATCAGCGGGCTGCGGATGTTGGCATCGTAGGGCGCGATCTTCTGTTGGAAACCATGTTGGCCAAAGGCAATGCCCTGATCCCCAGCAAAGACGATCAGGGTGTTCTTCAATTGGCCCGAAGTTTCTAGCGCTGTTCGCAGTTTGCCAACCGCGTCATCGATCGCGAGGACGCCTTGGTGGTATTGGCTTACCTAGTCTTGTAGCGAGTTGCCATGAATGGGCGCGTTCTTCACGGTGCGTTGTTTCACCCCGGACTCGAGTTCGGCCTTGCCAGCGTCGTTGCGTATCCAACGATTCCGTTCGCGAACGTAGTGAGGTTTCCCGATGCGAGTGGTTAGGTCAGGATAGATGTCGACGGGTTCATCCACCTTGGCCTCGGGATAAGCTTGCTGATACCGTTTAGCTGGGGTGAACGGGCCGTGCACAGCTCCATAGCAAAGCCATAGATACCAAGGGGAATCTTGTGGGCGCGTCTTTCCTTCAATGTAGTCGATTGCTCGGTCCGTGTACCAATCGGTGGTGTAGCCAGAGAGTCGCTGCGGTTTGCCATCGATCTCGACAATCTGATCGTCGTAGTAGTTTCCGGCGTTCTCAGACTACTTTGGCCGGCTCCAGACGATTTGGTGATCCCAGTCTCTGCCATACCCGCTGTCCACACCGGTGTGCCATTTGCCGATCTGGGCCGTGGAATAGCCGTGCATGCGGAAGATGCTAGGCCAGAACGGGCACTTCTCGGGGTCGTAAATGCTGCCTGGGTAGGTCCCTTGCATGCGCATGGACTCGACGCCGAACTGATGGTGGCCGGTCAGCATTGTCGCTCGGGATGGCATGCACCAGGTGCCCATGTAAGCGTGGGTGAAACGCACACCCTGGGCGGCGAGAGCATCGATGTTCGGTGTCTTTACCCAAGGATACGCCTCTTTGTAACAACTGACGGTGCGATGCGATTGGTCATCCGTGAAGATGAAGAGGATGTTTGGTCGATCCTCTGCAGCGTGGGCGGCGAAGGCTGTGCATCCAAGGGCGAATGTTAGAAAGCTCTTACGAACAGTTTCGAGATGGTGGGCGAGTTTCATAGTGCTCAATACATCTTGATGCGATTGGGATACTGCTGCTCGTATTCTTCTTCAACACCCACGATCCACGTGTGGTGTAGGCCTAGCAGGCGCTCTGCGATTTCGGGTTGATCGTTGAGATGGTTCTTCTTCTCGGGCTCGGTGTCACGGAGATTGCCCAAGTGGGCGGCCTTTCCCTTGCTCCCGAGGAGCTTCCAATCGCCGTCACGGACGGCCCATGAACGTTGCTACTGCCAATGCATGATGTTGTGAGGAGTGGGTGCGTCTGCTGATTTGAGAATCGATACCAGACTCTGGCCATCGAGTTTGACTCTGGGTTGAGGAACCTCACAGAGATCGAGTAGCGTTGGAAACCAATCCGCTCCAATGACGGCTTGATCGCGCACCGCGCCCTTGGGAAGGCCGTTGGGCCAACTCAGGATCGCAGGCACACGAATGCCCCCTTCATAGAAGGTGCCCTTGCGCCCAGTCCATTTGCCGGTGTTCCCGCCACCGCCGTTGGCACCGTAGTTCGCTCCTTTGGGCAGGCCACTCGCGTGGTCGTCCACCATGATAGCATAATCTTCTTCGGAGTGGCCATTGTCGCTCATGAAGAGGACGATCGTGTTGTCTCGGATGCTGTGTTTCTCCAGCCGCTTGAGGATCGACCCCATGCAGTCGTCAGTCGTAGAGATCATTTTGGCGTAAGATCGACGTGGTTCCTTAAGGTCTTTGTATCGCTCGTCGAAGCGTTTATCGGACTGCTGGGGATAGTGCGGGATGTTGAAGGCCACACACATGAAGAATGGCGAATCTTTATGTTGGTCAATGTATTGCAGGGCCCGGTTAGTCATCATGACAGGGAAGTAATTGCCCTTCTCAAAGACCTCGGTGGTGCCCTCATAGAGATCGTGGAAACCTTTCCCGTGGAGGAAATGATGATTCTTGTTGTCGATGAAGCCGCCGCGGTGACCGAAGTATTCATCAAAGCCTTGCTTGGTGGGGCCGTGGTCCACGTGGGCACCGAGGTGCCATTTGCCAAAGAGGGCCGTCTTGTAGTCGGCCTCTTTCAGTGCTTCTGCTAGAGTAGCCTCTTCCAGGTGCATGTTGCGGCCTTTACCGGAAGGATCTTTGGCATCACCCTGCGTCCAATTGTTGATCGCACTGCGTTGAGGGTGCCTGCCTGTTAGCAGGAGAGCGCGAGTAGGGCAGCAGACGGTGTGCGCATAGGCTTGTGTGAAACGCACACCGTTTGCTGCGAGCCCATCGATCGCGGGCGTGTAGAGATCCTTGGAACCGTAGCAATGGGCATCGAGTGTGTCTTGGTCGTCGGTTAGGAAGATGACGACGTTCGGCTTGTGCTTGTTTTGAGCATGCATAGCAGTCGCCATGAGCCAGGTCAGGCCAAGGCTCAGCACGGCCACGATTCTGGATCGAACCTGCATCTACTTCGTGGGCTTGGGACCAACGAGTTCGACGAAGTTGCCGTCAGGATCGCGCACGATGGTCAGTGCTAGAGAAGGATCAAGGTTTTCGGGAAGCGCGACGGGCCCTTTGGCGATGGGTTTCACACCGGCCTTTGCCAGGCGTTTTAGAGCCGCGTCGGTGCTTTTGATAGAAATGGTGATGTAGCTGAAGCCAAGCTTGGAATCGATGTGCTTGTTCTTGAACTTGCCCCCAGAACCTTCGACTTGCATGAGCTTCAGTTTGGTGGCGCCTTCGCCTTCGCCGAGGGTGAGCACTTTGATGTCCAATGGCTTGCTATCGGTCAGGCCTGACTTTTTGGCAAAGTCGCCGCCCACCTTAAAGCCGCCAGCGACTTTGAAGCCAATGGCTTCCGTGTAGAACTTGACGGAAGCATCGATGTCCTTCACCACGCAACCGAGGTCGATGGTCTTCGTGGCAATGTTATTCTCTCCGGCGAGATGGTGGTCTGCGAGTGAAGGAAGGCTGAGCGCGAGAAGGGCGCTCGAGAAGATGGATAGGCTTTTCATAGGGTCTATTTGGGTTGGAATCTCTTAGATTTAGCGGCTGATTGCTGCTGGTTTCGGGTCTGTTCTGAGGCTTAGGGTGGAGAGAGTCAACCCGCTCTTCTTTGTTGGGGCTTTGCGTGTGGAGCGAGAGAGCATTTGGTGAGCCTCCTTTCGGCGGTAAGATCTTTATTGATCCGAATATCATCACGGAAGCGGATCCCACTGCTTTCGCTGAGATCGAGACGATCGGCAGAGGCGTGCGGACGATGTATGATCGGCGGGTCAATGACTGGATCCAGAATCGAGCGTATCTCTTTGAGGCATCCTATGACGACGGCCTCATGATCGAAATGCAGGTCAATGCAGAATTTGGTTCTGCGAGTGCCGCGCAGGAACAAGCTGAGAAGTATACCATCATCTTCGGGCGTTTGCCCACCTCCTTGCGCCGAGATATCGAAACCTCATGGATTCATCGAGGGGCCAATCCATGAGGCGGAGGAATCGCAATTTGCTGATTCATACAGGGCAATCTGATCTCTATGTGAGAGATGGCATCCTGGAGGAAACTCTCGTCCATGAAGCGTCCCACACCTCCTTGGATGCCCTTCATGCGAACTCATCTGGTTGGTGGGCGGCCCAAGAGGCTGAAGACGAGTTCATCTCCACCTATGCGCAAGATTTCTCTACTCGTGAAGACATTGCAGAGTTTTTCCTCACCTATCTTGCGGTGCTCCACCTGGAAGATCGAATTCCTGAAGCGTTGGTAGATGAAATTCGAGCAGCGATTCCCAATCGGATGGCCTATTTCGATTCCCTAAAGTTTGATCTCTATCCTCTAGTTCCTCGTCCGTCTCTCGCGATAAAGAGGCTTCACCGGTAACGTTCTAACGGAACGCTTGAATTCACTTGGAACTCGGTTCCCAACACAAGGTACATCATCGAGCTGTCCTCTGATCTCGTGAAGTGGACACCGCAGCCATTTGGGCTGACTGCGAAAGACGTCGAAACGACTCGTTCGATCCGTACAAATGCGGCAGAGCCGAGGTTGTACGGATTCTCGCTCCGTGAGCTGGCCTCGAGCCGCTCGTCAATGCTCAGCCTGGACCTTCGCCAATGCAGCTTGGATACTTGCCTTAACTTTTTCTGCAATTTTGCGAGTTCCAAGTTTGTGGAAATGCACATCCTTCGGTTGCTGCCATTCTTTGAGTTTGGGTAAGGTGTAATGATAGAGGTCATTGATGGCGATGCCGCGCTCTTTCATGATCTTTAACGCTATCTTGTTGTAAACAGGAGACATCTGATGATCGATCACACGATAGTGCTCATCTGCGGGCACAGGCGTGGTGGTGGCAAAGATTAGGAGGGCACCAGTCTTCTGAAGACGCGCCACAATCGACTGAAGGTTCTTTCGGTAATCATTGGGCGGCACCCACAATGGATGGTCCTCGTTGCTAGAGGCCTCGCCTGTCTTTGGATCGATGTGTTTGAAATCGTGGAGACCGAAGTTGAAGTGAATGACATCCCAGTGGCTGTTCCCGATCCATCGATCGAGGTTCTGCAACGCAACCACCGTGCCCTGGTGGTTTCCCTGGGGACGGTGAATGTCGACTTCTGGATACAGTTCGTTCAAAAGCGGTCCATAGCGCATCGATGTCGAGTCGCCTAGGATCAGCACGCGTTTGCGTGCGTCTCGAGCGCTGGGTGCCTGGAAGCTCGCACTCTGAGGGTCATTGCTAGTCTTGAGGTGATCGTGAAGTTTCGCGCGGAGGGAATCGATCTGATCTTTCCGTGTCGATTCATGAATGAGGTTCTTAAGGCAATCGGGATCGGAATCCGTTTGGTAGAATTCTTCAGGAATGCGCTTGGCATAGAACTCGACGCGGGCAGCTATGCTAGCATCTTCCTTCGCTGCTTCTGTCATCGCTTTCCAGCTCAGCCCGCTGAGAGATTCGTTTTTAAAGGTGGTCTCTCCATCGTGCCAGCCATTCCATACGTAGCGGTGCTCGCGGGTGACGGCGGCACGCATGGTGTAGGCGCGTTTGCTAGCAATGGTGTTGATGTGGGTGAAGAGGACGTCTCGGCCCGCTTGTTGTTCGCCTTTGAGGATGGGAAGAAAGGAGCGACCATCGGTGCCAGAGAGATCTGGTAGGCCTAGAGCGTCTAGAAGGGTGGGGGAGAGGTCGATGCCTCCCACGAGATGCTCGGTGTCGTGAGAGCCCGCCTTCACGGTGCCAGGCCATCGCACGATCCATGGGGTGCGTGTGCTATGATGCCAGCAATTGGTCTTCGCATAGGGCAGAGGCATGCCGTGATCAGATAGAAACATGACGAGCGTGCTTTCACGCAATCCTGCTTCGTCTAGCGCTTTTAAAAGACTGCCGACGATGGCGTCCGCTCGATGGACGGAGGAATAATACTGAGCGAGTTCTAAACGAATGTCAGGTAAGTCGGGGAGAAACCCTGGCAAAGGAACGGTGGCGGGATCGTAGATCACTTGGTCGTCGGGAAAGCCCCCGCCGTACTGGTGCGACTTGTTCTTGTGATCGCGCTTCTTCGCATTGGCTTCTTGTGCGCTTCCGATAAACGGGCGGTGCGGGTCCTGAGAGTTAGCCATGAGGAAGAAGGGTTTGTCCTCCTTCTTGGCTGCGGCAAAGAACGTGGCGGCCCGCTGGCCGAACAATTCAGGCGAGCGGCCGTTGCGGAGATCTTTCGCTGGAACGATCTCATCAAAGGCTGCGGCACGTGACGGAATGACGTGGCCATGCTTTGCCATGAGCCCTGTGTGGTAGCCCGCTTTCTGGAGAGCTTCGGGTAGTGTTGGAATGCCTGGGCGAATGTTATCAAATCCGAGGGCGCCAGAATTATGCGGGTAACGCCCCGTCATCCAGACGGCGCGACAGGGCTGGCAGATGGCGACGGTCACATGGCCGTGCTTGAAGTGGAGCCCTTCCGAAGCGAGTCTGTCAATATTAGGAGTGATGTCAGGAATAGGATTGCCGTAGATGCCAACCGAATCGCAGGACATGTCATCGACCGTGATGAGGAGGACGTTTGTGGGGGCTGCAAGTGCAGCAGTGATGGAAAGTAGGAGAACGGCGGCAGTTTGGACAGGGAGAGAATTCACGAGACTCCTGATTTGGCGGAAATGCCGCCGTGAGTCAAGGGCAGCAGCGTCATGATTCGGCGCTATCTAGCCTGCATTATTCATGAAGAAATAATTAGATAAGTGTTGTACGTTGTGACGCGTTGTAATATGGGGTGTTATGAGCACACAAGAGAAGAATGCATCAAAACCCGAAAACAGATTCGACCCGCTGCAATCCGTGCCGCTTTTCGGCCGTGATTGGTCGAT
>CALLLI010000202.1 GCA_938082635.1 uncultured Verrucomicrobiales bacterium | reverse complement strand
GGCGTAGCGTGCTTCCTGCAGGGATGGAGATGTCGAGACAGTTCATGCCATCATCACATGGCATTTTTAAGGCTCTTTGTTCAGCGCCAGGGTCAACTTTCTCTTTATAAGCTACTTAGACATCACTAACCAATCGCCCTGGGGCGTGCCTGCTTGGTGCCTGAATCCCCTTGCCAAAAAGTCGGATTTCTTAGCAATCGAAACTCAGTAAATCCCCTCGTTTTCAACACCGTCGCCCAGAAAGAGTTGACAGACAGGTATCATACATTAATTGTTATGTATGAAAACCATCACGGTGAATGTGTCTGAGCCGGTGTACGAAGATTTTCAGGCATATGCTCAGAAATCTGAAAGAAAGACATCTGAACTCATACGAGAGGCGATGGAAGAGTATCGCAGAGCACATATTGAGCGCAAGACGTCACTCCGTGATCGCCGCCCGGCCAGTGTCGGAGGCCGGATAGATCCTATCACATCGGAGGACGATTTACTGGAGGAGATGCTTGATGGCGCACGGAATTGACACCGATTTTCTGGTGGCGATCGAGGTCACAGATCACCCATTCCATCGGCAGGCGGATAACCTGATTCAAGACCTGCTCGACAACGGGCACAATCTTGCGCTAGCCCCTCAAACGCTCGCCGAGTTCATTCATATCGTCAGTGATTCGCGGCGAATGCCTCGGCCTTTGACTGTAACCGAAGCCATCACCAGGGCCGAGTTTTGGTGGGAAGCCAAAGAAGTTGAACGAGTGTTCCCTGTGGGGCAATCCGTTACAGGCTTTTTCGGCTGGCTTCGGCAATACGGACTTGGTCGGAAACGACTGTTGGATACCTTGCTGGCTGCCACGTTCCTCCAACATGGCGTTGGGAAAATTGTGACGAACAATGGAAAAGACTACCAGGTCTTTGGCGAGTTTGAGATCATTGGATATCGCTAGAGGCTTGCGACGGAATTGGGGTCAGTAGTATCTGACATGGATGAGCAGGATGGGCAGAATTTCTTGGCCGGAAGGCTAAGCCTCGCTCCGCCCGATCCTGACTATCCATGCTCCCACTCCACCTGACCCTTTCCTGCTTTTTCGTGGCTTTCTTGGCGGCGGATATTTTCTTGGGGGGGTCTTATTTCTTACTGGCTTTGGCTTTTTCGGTCTTCGCGGCGGCGGCTTCGCGTTCGCTGCGGATGCGGGCTAGTCCACGATAATCCACGATCTCTGGTGCGAGCGTGGCCAAACGTAAGATCTGACGAATCCGACTTGGGCTACGGCCTTGATTACTAGCAATTAAGGCAGGTGTGAGAGAGGGTTCCGAATCGAGAAGGCGTCGCCATTTTAGAGCAAGAAAAATAGGGTGTTCGGTATGAATCGATTGCTCGCTAGGAGTAAGCTCAAAATCGTCTTTGGGAACGAACGCGGCGATTGGCCAGACGAGATAGGGATGGCTTCGCCAACGGTCATGTGGCACCCCGGCCAGCAGTTCCAACCCCATCCAAGTTCGCATTCCGGTCGCTCCCGCCCCGCCATCACTAAACGTAGTGAAGTGAGAGCCGCCTATTCCATGGGCATCCCTTGCAGCAACAGGCGAACGAAGCGAAGGCCATCCTCAGTCGTCGGAAGAGTCCACCGGATGCGTTCTCGGCCAGTTTCGAGCGATTGCGTGGACTGGTTGAGCGGTGAGAGAGCTGTCCAATCTTCGAGATCGGTTGATTCTTGAATCGTGAACGACGTGTCCGGCCAGTTTGGAGGGATATCGATCTGTAGCACGAAGGCTGTATCGTCTTGTCGGAGTAGCCTAACGGATGCCTTCGAATGATCATCCAAATCAGCACTTGCGAGGCGGATTTCTGCAATAGCGCTCGTGGACAATCCCAAAGCATTCGATGCTTGGAGCGTGTAGTTGCCCACCTGTGATGGTGAAAGTGAAGGAAGCACTAACGTAAGCGCTTTCTGCTCCGGAAGGGCCGTGCCGTTGTGAAGCCACTGCAAGTCAATCGGCCATTGTCCTTGAATGTCGGCCTTGAGGACGGCTCGGTCTCCCTCTGAAGCCAGAACGGATCCTGGCTGCGCTAGGAAGGTGGGCTTTGGCGCGACGACATGAACCGTGACCACGTCCTCATGGACACCAGATCCGGTCTCCAGCCAGACAGGAATGCTTCTGGTACCTTCTTCGTGGCTATCCTCAATCTGAATCACATGCGTGCCGAAAGTCGTTGGGACGGCCAACTCGGCCGTTCCTGGCCCGACTTCGATTTCATCAACGAGCAGCTTGTCGAGGTCATTGTAGGCACCGATGTTTAACTGTTTGCCATGAGAGGAATCACCATCGGAAGCTTCCACTAGAGTATTGTAGCTCCCATGTTGGGTGAACTGTCCATCAATCCTGCCATTCGTAGAATCGAACACGAGACCCTCAGGAAGGCCTTCTGCGCAGTAGGTGACGTCATTTCCTGCCAAGGCTCCGATGTGGTAGTCAAATGGCTGCCCGACGATGGCGGCCTGACAAAGAGAGCTTAGAACGGTGACACTGGAGTTTGATCGACTTGGAACGTAAAGCTCTGTCGCAAAGCCACCAACGGTCGCCCCGTCTGCTGTTTGCAGATCATCGATGTAAGAACCTTCGACAGGCACACGCTCCAAGGGGATCCAAGTATCACCGTCGCGTGGTTTGCCTAGAGTCGTCCAAGGCGCCACGGCGACAATCCAGTCTTTGTTTGCGGTGATGTGACGGAAGTTTGCGCCGAGGACCGTGGGTACGCGCTCGAGTTCCCAAGAAACGCCATCAGGACTGCGCAAGACTGTTCCTTGGTCTCCAACCACGATGAATTCACCCTCACTAAACAACACATCCTTCAGAGTTGCCTGGACGGGCTGCAACTTGTCTATCAGAGTTTTGTCGGTGGAGTAGACCTCGATCCTTCCCAGAGCACCCACGTCAACGATCCGCCCATTCCCAATGGCCACGCTGTGCATGACCTGGCCACTGCTTTCAGGGAGAAGGTTCCACTCGCCACCTTCGAGGCTTAGCAAGCCCGCAGAAGCGGCCACTGTCAGTGGACCTTCGGCCGCCAGTGTTCTCAACTCTTGATGCAGCGTATCCAATTCCCGGAAACGAGTCACTGTAGAAGCAACGGACCACCAATTCGGGCCGGCTAGCACAAAGTTATTGCCACGGACGATATCAGAGATCGTAGCGATGCTAGGTTCAGGAGGGAGGGAAATGCTCGTCCAGGCCGTCCCATCTCCAGCTTGGTTCGTCGTGCGGAGTACTACCTCGGGACTGAATGGAGAATGCCTTTCCACGACGGCCATTCTCGTCGTATCAAAGAGGCTCTTGGCTGGTAGGACGCGAGCACGTCGGCGTTCGGGACTCCAGTCCGGGAGTTCGTAGACCTGGACAACGGCGGGAGCTCGAGCTGTCGTGCCGTCGATGTAGGTCAACGGTATCTCGAAGCGTCCTGCTTTAGGAAATACTCCATACAACTGTGAGGAACTGATCCTCTCGATTCCTGTGGGCAGAGTTTCCGTTAAAACTTCCTCCGACAGTGAGTTACCGAATTCCCATGGTAAACCTTTAAGCGCAACCGTGTGGCCGGTCCCATCGAAGAGTATCGAAGCGGGTTCAATTCGGATCTCACCGGTAGCGAAAGCCACGGTGGCCCCATCCCGGGATCCTAGAATTCGGTTCTCCCAGGTGCCCGCAAGTGTCGGGGTGCCGGTGACTGAGCGATCCGTTTCGTTGAATGTCAGTCTAGGTGGGAGGTTAGCGATGGTAACCGCAGTGGCTTCATCAAGACCTCGATAGACGCCTCGGAAGGGAATACCAACACGGGGTTCGCCGGACTGCTGGATGAGGTCTACTTGCCCAGCTCTCTGAGCTGTGAGGAAGGCAAGCCAGAGGTCGATCTCCGCAAAGCCTGTTTCATTGGTTAGGCGCACACGTGATTTGTAAAGGCCTTCCCCCAATAATGAAGACTTGAGGAGAGTGTTTGGATGGGTGAATGTGAGTCATTCGGGAAGGCTAAGAAACTGGAACTTATTGTCGCCAAAACTTAGCTGGAAGGTGGTGTCTAGTGGCTCCGCATAGTCTCGAAACTGCGTGCTTCGCTGCGGTGGATCGGGCCAGAACTTTCCGACGACGCGATAGTGGGATTGATAGGTTTGGCCCAGGTTCCCGTCTGCGTCCTTAAAGCCGATAAGGTAGTGGTGAAGGCCGAACTGCTGTGTCGGACCGCTCACGATTCCGGTGGTTTCGTCGAGTTGCAACCCTTCGGGCAACCCTTCGGCAAAGAAGGTTACCGGCGAGTTCGCTTCTTGAGTGGTGTAGGTCAGCTCAACGTCTTCACCAACCGCAAATTCCCCTGCTCCGTTGTGCTGGATGAACCCTGCACTTCTGTCGCCCACGTAGACATTCTTCACCACTCGAAGCGTGTGTTCAGTGTTCCGAAGTTCGATAATCAATGGGTAAATGCCAGACGAGTTGACCACGCCGGTAATCTCGAAAGTTTCTCTATCCAGATCCCATCCCGGTGGAAGTGAGATGACGTCGATGTCTAACGAACCCTGATGCGCATTGAGAACTTCGAGGGATGCCGTTCCTGCCACCTCACCTTTGCTGACGGCAATGGTTTCCGCACTTCCATTGACGATGAGCTCTGCACTGGGGGCATGGTGAAAGAAATCGTGAGGATGAACGATGAGGAGGAACCGCATGAACGCGACTGGGCAGGTCAGGTGCTCTCGTCTCGCTTCGATCACGACGGGGTGTTCACCTAGCACACGGACCAGGCCTGAGATCTCACCTGTCGATGGATTGATGGAAAGGCCAGGTGGCAAGCCGCTAGCGGTAAAGCGGCGGTCACCCACTGGAGGATCTGCTAGGGGCCATCTGACCGTATCTCCTCGGGTGACACTGAGCTCTCAGCGCGCCTCAATCAGTGGATGGCTATCGACTCCCTCTGGCGAATCGATCTCCCATAAAAATCCTCGATGAAGCCGTTTAAACTGGTGCCATTCGCCTTAGGCTCCATCCATAAGAGGAGGGATGGCTTATGGCGCTCGCTTCGAAATCGAGTGTGCGACGGAAACATCGTGTTAGCCAGCGCGCCTTGGGACGTCGCTTTCAGCAGGGCAGTCTAGCCCTTTGGCAACTTCCTGAACAATGCCAAAGAGCACTTGCTCGGCCAAGTTGCCCGGGGCGTTCTCCGCAGAATACATTCCCCACTGACGATCCGCATGCTTCCAGGGCAGGGGCTTCGTGATCAACGTTCCTGCGGCTAATTCCTCTCGGGCAATCCAAGGTGCAAGGAGACCGATGCCCATTCCAAGGCGAGCCATTTCTTTGATAGAGGCCATCGAACCAACTTGCAGGTGGCCCCGCAAACGGCTCTTGGTCTCAGCAAATCCCCTAGTTAGAATCTGATAAGTTTCGCTTTCACGGCTGTAGAAGATGAAATCTTGATCGACGAGGTCGGCCGGGGCAATCGATTCTTTCTGCGCCATAGGGTGGGCGGGTGCCATGGCCATCGCGATCTGATCGGTGAAGAGATGGCGAAAGTGATAAGTCGAGGTGCCAGAGAGTTCCATTCCCACGGCCACATCGATCGTGCCATTGCCTAACAGATTTAGAAGCTCGCGCGTGTCGTCTGTTGATATCGTGATTTCATAATGGGGAAAGCTCGCGCGGAACTCTCGCAGCACGGCAGGGAGCACGGCATGGCTCATCGTGATTGTGGCGCCGATCGAGAGCCGCCCGTAGCCGGGATGCCGAATGGACTCGACGGCATCGACGGCGCATTGCATCCGGTTGAGCACATCGATAGCGTAGGGGTGGAACTTGGCGCCAGCTTGAGTGAGGCGAACAACTTTGCCTTGTCGCTCAAATAACGCCATATCGAGTGTGGACTCGAGTGCCTTGATCGAATGGCTCACGGCAGACTGCGTCAAGTGCAAGGCCCGGGAGGCTGCTGTAAAGCTTTGATGGCGAGCGAGTTCCTGGAAAGCTCGGAGTTGGCGTGTGTCGAGGAGTTCCATACTTGAACCTCTGCTGGAGAGCAGGTTGTAGACCACCCCGGCTGGAATGGCACGAATTTCGCTTCTTTGGGTTTCGTGCCCCATCTCAACGTCCCCATCAAGATCGGATTCGTTCCGCTCATTGATTGCGCTCCTCTAGTATTGGCTAAAGAGCTTGGCTACTTTGAAGAGCGAGGTCTCCAGGTTCAACTGGTCAGGGAACCGGGGTGGGCGAGCGTTCGCGATAAGATCGCCTATGGCGAACTCGATGCTGCTCACGCTCTGGCGGGGCTTTGCTTTGCCATTTCTTGGGGCCAGGGCGTTGTCGCTCGGCCGTGTCTAACCGGGTTGCTCTTCAACTCTCACGGAGATGCTGTCACCTTGGCATCTAAGATCATTGATGCTGGAGTCAAAGATGCCACCACGTTGAAAAATTATGCTGAAACGGAACGGCGGCGGCTGACGTTTGGTGTCCCACATTTGATCAGCTCGCATCACTTTCTCCTGCTGCAATGGCTGCGTTCAGGCGATCTTGTGCCGGGAAGGGAAGTGGAGCTGGTGGTGCTTCCTCCCTCGCAAATGAATGCTTGCCTCGAAGAGAGGTTCCTCGATGGATTCTGCGTTGGTGAGCCGTTTAATACGAAAGCGAGTGTGAACGGTAGTGGCACTGTCATGGCGACGTCGGTGGATCTTGTGCCCATGCATCCTGAGAAGGCGTTCTTGGTCACGCGAGACTTCGCAGAGAAGCGATCGGAAGAGCATCTAGCGTTGATTCAAGCGATCACCCAGGCGTGCAAACTCTGTGACACACCTGACGGTCGCCAGCAGGCGGCACGGATTCTCTCACAAAGAGCTTACTTGGACTGCGATGAAGACTTGCTGCGAGCTAGTCTTGGGGCGGATCGTCCGGAGTTCCATGTTTTCCATGGTCACGAGGTGAACGCGCCTTCCAAAGACAAGGCGAACTGGCTGGTGACGCAGATGCGTCTTTCTCAATTGATCGATAAGAACCAGCGTTTCAGTCCAGCGGTAGACGAGATCTTTCGCGAAGACATTTACCAGGAAAGCATCAGAGAAAGCGTCCCGGCGTGATCAATTTCATTCATGGTTGGCATGACTCGTTTCCCCTTCCGCCGATGATATCACCACTACTAGCGGCATAAAGGTAGCGTAAGCCAGAGGAGAAGATTCGAACAGATCTCACTTCTCAACCATGATCAAACACTACTTAAGTCCGTTCCTTAAATCTAGCAGAGTGCCTTCACTCGTTGCGCTTACATCAACCGTGCTCCTCGCTGGCGAGCAGCCTCCAGTCATGGAGGAGCCGTTTGTTCCTGAGCCCACGGGCTTCGCCTTTGGTGATCTTTTCACGCCAACTGCGGACCTTCGTTTGCGCTATGAATTCGGAGATCAGGATCCACTTGATGAATCCCACGCCGCGACATTACGTGCACGCGTCGGTGCGAAACTGAATGAATGGAATGGATTCACCGGCCTTGTCGGGTTGGAGAGCACCATTGCTGCGGATAATGAAAACTACCGGGCCGCTAGCGTCGACGGCCCAGCAGATCACACGATCATTGCCGACCCCGAGTCCGTGGAAATGAATCGCTTGTGGCTCGGTTATACCTTTGCTGATACCACGATCAAGTTAGGGCGGCAGCGGATCATTCACGATAATGCGCGTTTCATTGGCAATGTTGGGTGGCGGCAGAATGAGCAAACCTATGATGCTATCAACGTCACTACGAAGCTGTTCCCGGACACCACGATTTCCTACAGTTACATTAACCGGGTGAACCGGATCTTCGGATCTCAGAGCAAGGCTGCCGCTGGGCAGAACGATTTCGAAAGCAACAGCCACCTCCTGAATGTCGGTTATACCGGCATCCCAAATACCAAAGTGGTCGGTTACGCCTACCTACTTGATCTGGAGAATAAGGCAGGCAATGCCCAGAGTAACAACACCTTTGGTTTGTCACTGTCAGGAACTTATCCGCTTTCAGATTCGTTCAAAATGAAGGTTCTTGCAGAGTATGCTCACCAGACAGATTCCGGAGATAGTCCGCTGGACTTTCAAGCCGACTACTATCACGTCTTCGTAGGAGGCATTGTGGACAAGTTCGACTTCGGTGTGGGCTTCGAGTCTCTTGGCACGGACAATGGTGCCGCCTTTCGCACACCGCTGGCGACTCTTCACGCCTTCAATGGATTTGCAGACAAGTTCATAGGGACGCCTCCAGGTGGTCTGCAGGACCTCTATGTTTCGGCCGGTGTGAAGCTACCCAAAGGGTTCGCGCTCAAGGCAGCCTACCATCACTTCTTCGCAGATGATGACGGATTCGGCGCCGAAGACTATGGCGATGAGATCGATCTCGTACTCATCAAGAAGATCAATGACAACGCCACGTTCATCGCCAAGGCCGCCTACTACGACGCTGATGAGCTCGCAACCGACACCACGCGCTTTAGCGCGGAACTGAATTTCAAGTTCTAGAATCACCTCATGAGTACGGCTAATGGAATCCATGAGCCGTATTCACTCCCCAGCTCTCAGGAAGTCACCACATGGCACAACTGAAGCTCTACCAAAGATTATAAGCTAATTACCTCTCATGAAACTAACTTACCTCAGCATACCTACGATGGCATTTGCCACGCTCTTGCTCGCCTCTTGCGGGAAGAGTGATAGTGAGGTGTCTACACCCACGCCTGAAACCTCTGCCCCTGTGGTCGCGGAAACGGGCACTTTGGATACCGATTCTTCAGAAATGGAGTTCCTCGATATCGAGAAAGACACCCTCAAGTTCGGCTTTATCAAACTGACCGACTGCGCGCCCATCGTCATCGCCAAAGAGAAGGGATACTTCGACGACGAAGGCCTCAACGTAAACGTTGAGGCCCAGGCCAACTGGAAGGAACTACTCAATCGAGTGATCAATGGCGACCTCGATGGCGCTCATATGCTTGCCGGGCAGCCTATAGGAGCCACCGCTGGCTTTGGTTCCCAGGCTGACATTGTCACCGCCTACAGTCTCGACTACAACGGCAATGGTATCACGGTCTCAAACGACATCTGGGCGAAGATGAAGCCTGCTGTGCCGAAGGATTCTTCGGGCAAGCCCATTCACCCCATCAAAGCAGATGCTTTGAAGCCTATTGTGGATGAGGCCAAGGCCGCCGGAAACAAGCTTAAGATGGGCATGGTCTTTCCTGTGT
>CALLLI010000201.1 GCA_938082635.1 uncultured Verrucomicrobiales bacterium | reverse complement strand
CTCCGCTCCGATAGCTCATCAGAACCGCAAACACCCCTCTAGAAAAACCAGTAAATCCAACCCAAACCAAGACGCCAGGAAAGCCCCAGAAGCTGCCTAGTTTTCACCTGCTACGGTGTCCTCTTTCAATGATTCAACAGGTGGGAGCACTTCGAGCGGCAGGCGATGGACGGCCTCAATGACGAATTGGACGAGATCGTCTTCGGGGACCCAGTCACGCATGTCCGGGGGCAGCAGCATGGGTGTTTCACGGTCGACGAAGCGGGCACTCATGCTCAGATACTAGCAGCAACCTTAGATCTCAATCAATCCTTCGGCTAGGAATTGCCGTTTCTCCCAACGCTCGGTTGCGTCGAGAATTCTCAGCCGCATCTCGAAGGCATCCCGGGACTCTCGCACTTTTACGGGAAGAGCATCGAGAGTCTCCCAGGCTTCGGTAAAGAGCCCTAGATCGAAGTAGCCATGAGCGTTGGTCAGTGTTTCCATTCCTTGTGTTCCGATCCTCGTCACTGGTCGCCTTGCTGGCAATCCTCATCACCGTTTTCACGGCATGCTCAGAGCCTCCAGCTACCAGGGCACAGCAGCCGAGAACCAATGCCAGCGTCCAGGCTCTCTTTGCTCTCATTGATCCTGCCAAGCTCGACACGGTTACGGCAATTTCCTAACAATCAAGTAGGTGGCGTATAGAAGCCGTTTAGCCGAACTCCGTCAGGATTTGGAGCCACGCCGCTAAATACGACCTTCTTCGATGTCATAGACATCAAACCAAACACGTACGATTTTTCCATCGGGGATATTCTCTGGAATGTAGCCTTCGAGAAATTCTTGCAGCTCGATCGGCATGCTGCTGATGCGCATGTCACGGAGGTCATTGTTCCACTGCACGATCTCTGCCTTGGGGCGCTTCTTGGCATTCGTCTGGAGCCATTCTGCGACGGCTGCGTCGTCGGCGCCGGTCGCGACAAATGCTTTGAAGTCGTCTGCAGCGATCTCGACGTAGCTGAGGAGCATGTTATCCAATGGGCAGTCGAAATGATACTCGCCGTTGGTGCCAGCAATGACGGCGCGACACTTGTCGAGCATGCGGCCAGCGATGACATAGCCAGCCACGGTCTCGCGCGGGCTTCGGGGGAATTCCTTTGTGAGATCGAGAGAGGCGTTAGACATAGGGCGGCACTAGATCCTGCCGCGTCGGGCAAGCAAGCGGCGATCGATTTCCTAATGTTCGTCTTTGAGTAAATTCAGCAATTGCTCAGGCGAGAGTTTGCCGGCGGTCTCTGCACCTGAAAGCAGGCTGTCAGCGAGATCGCGTTTCTGATGGTGGAGCTCGACGATCTTCTCTTCGATCGTGTTGGCGACGACGAGCCGATACACCGTGACGGGGCGTTGCTGACCGAGGCGGTGCGCGCGATCCGATGCCTGATCTTCCACAGCAGGATTCCACCAAGGATCCATGTGGATGACGTAGTCTGCCGCCGTGAGATTTAAGCCCGTGCCTCCAGCGCGTAGTGAGATAAGGAAGACGTCGCCTTCGCCGCCTTGGAACGCCTCGACGGCTTGCTGGCGTTTTTTCGAGGGATTACTTCCGTCGAGATACTGATAGGGGATCTTGGCCTTGTCGAGGTGCTCTCGAATGAACCTGAGATGATCGACGAATTGGCTGAAGACGAGCGCTTTGTGTCCATTTCCTAACACTTCTTCTAGCGTCTGAGCGAAGAGTTCGAGTTTGGAGCTGCCTAACGGGATCTTTGGATCCACGAGCTGCGGGTGGCAACAGGCACGGCGCAGTTTCATAATCTCGGCGAGAATCCTTAAGGAACGTTTTCCTGGGTTCGTATCATCCTTGCTCTTTGTTAGGTTTTTCACGGCCTTACGTCGCAAAGCTTCGTAGAAGGCGACTTCTTCCATGGAGGGCTCGACTCGCAGCACGATGTCTGTGCGGGGTGGCAGGTCTTGCAGCACTTGGTTCTTGAGTCGACGAAGGATAAACGGGCGAATCAGCCGCTTGAGACGCGCATGGGCACCGGCGTCACGTTGCTTGCTGATGGGATCAGCAAACTTAACATGAAAACGCTGGGCCGAACCTAATAAACCAGGATTGATAAACTGAAAGAGCGCGTGCAGTTCGGAGAGATGATTCTCAATGGGCGTGCCTGTGGTGAGGATTTTGTAGTCGCCCTGCAAACGCACAGCGGCTTTCCATCGCTGAGTCGAGGCGTTCTTGATTGCCTGAGCTTCGTCGAGAACAATGGTAGACCAAGAGATCTTCTCGAGGCTTTCGATCTCGATAGGGAGAAGCCCATAGGTGCAAATGACAAGGTCGAACGGGCCCAGATCCTTCAAGGTTTCGGCGCGATTGCCCGGACCAAAGAGATGGGTTCGCAAGGTCGGCGCAAAGCACAGGACTTCGCTCAGCCAATTCCGTGTTACGGACGTAGGTGCGATGACCAGCGCGGGGCCTAACGTGGCGCGATGAAGCAGAATGGCCAGCGCTTGCAGCGTCTTGCCCAGGCCCATGTCGTCCGCGAGGCAGGCGCCCACGCCCCAGTGCGCTTGTCGGGCGAGCCATTGGAAGCCGTCTAACTGATAGGGGCGGAGTTCAGCCTGAAGCGTGGAAGGGAGGTCTGCTTTGATATCGGATGCGTCGCTCAGGCGCTTAACATGGTCGATCCATTTCTTGGCCAGCTTGGATTGCGCTTCGTCAGTGAACTCGGTTAGAGCGTGAGCGGCGAGCGGATTGATCTGGCGCCCACCCTTCTTGCCCTTGGTGCTGTAGGCTTCGAGATCTTCGAGGCGCTGTCTGAATTCACGAGTCAGGGCGAGGAACTGGCCATCACGAAGCTTGATAAAACGCCCAAGGGAATCGTCTTGCTCTAGCAAGTCGAGCAATGCCTGAAGCTCGAGCACGTGGCCTTCGCCCACATCGAGTTCGCCCGTGAGTTGAAACCAATCCTTAGTCGACGTCATTTTAAGCCGGACCTGTTTCGAGGTGGCTTCGCCCACGAGTTTGAAGCATTCTCCCTGAGGCCAGTGTGTCTCGATGCGATCGCCGAGAGCGTGTAGTTCTGTGAGGAGTTCCAAACAGTCGAGTGCTTCAGGCAATGACCACTGAAAAGGCTCGTTCTCGTCATTGTCAGACAAGCTGGGGCAAGCTTCTAAGATCTCGGAAGCGCGGGCGAGCTCTTCTGCTAACGAACGTTGGGTCTTGCATAGTTGGCCGTTTGATTCAGCGAAGATCACCTGCGAGCCACTACCAGGGGAAAGATAAGTTTCGGCGTCTCTGATCGGCTGTACGCGAAGCGCTGCGCGCAGGCCTTCTCCATGGGGAGCGAGGTGCAGTTGTAATGTGAGATTCGGCTCTAACACCGCTACGGAAACTTCTCCCGCATCCGCGACATCGGTGAAGATGCGGACGTCATCCTTGAGCGCTTGAATCGCGGCCAGAAGGCGCTCCTTGCCAGCCGCTGGGATCCTCGCGGCCTCCTCGTCCATGCCGAGTGCACTGATGAGATGGCGCTCGGCGGTAGAGGCTTGGAGCACACTCAGGCGCGTTGGTGTTTCCCACCAGTAAGCCGTGCCGACTTCGTTGATATCAAGCATGTCAAGAGATGGTTGAACAGTTAGGGTCACGTCTCCCGAATCATCTTCGGAGACGATGAATTTGAGAGTCTCTTCAATTACCTCTAAGGGAATGTCATACTGCCCATCGCGGAACACGTGTGGATGACCAACGAGTTCTTTCAACGCAGTATCTGCCTCGAGCTCGTATTGGCTGGAGTTCCAGAGGGAAGGGCGGATCCTTTGGATGATCCGGAGATCTTCCTGACAGACGAATGCTAGGCGATCCGTTTCTTCGCGGAGTCGAGCCAAGCCAACGGTGCGTCCCTTTGTCCATCCACCGTTCTTGCGTTGAGTCTGTTCTTTCGGTACCAGTTCGCAAATGTAGTCACTGGCGTCGGACGTGATGATCTCCCAAATCAACCGTGAGGTTCTGGCGGTGGTATCTTCGGCTCGACTGGCTTTCCCTGGCTGCTTGGGTAAAGCAAAGCGCTCCAACTCTACAAGCTTCAGCTCCCATGACTCTAGCCGTTTCTTCAAAGGAACGATCGAGGCAACGCTCGGCAGATCGTCCGTAGCTAGCACGACTGTGGATGCTTTTACTTTGAAATGGCGCAAGAATTCGAGTGTTAGGGCTGACATCAGTCTGGACTCCTGGCGATCGCAATTCTCAAGCAACTTCCTAGCAAGCTCAGTCATTCCCTTGGTCAAGCTGGCTCCGCGCCAGATCCAAATGTGGAGAATAGCAAATTGACCAACTTTACTCAACTCGGTAGCCCGATCGCCGAGGTAGTTCCCGACCTCGAAGCTGCCTGGCGTGTTGGGCGTGAGATCCAGTTGTTGCAGTTCCTCGACGATCCTCGCTGGATGGCTTGAACGTTTCTTGGAGCCCATGGCTTCCAAAGCATTCTTGAAAACAGCTTCGTCTCTCGTGGCAAGAAACAGTCCCACAAAGACCTCGGTCACCAAGGCGGCTCTGATTGCCGAGCCTTTCACACGGATGCCTTGCTCCACGTGCTTGGCTGCGGCTTCCTGATCCCCTGTGAGAAAGGCGATGACGCCTTGAAGAAAGAACCCCTCGGCCTTCCGGAGTTTGCCCTTGGAGGCTTGTAGAGTGCTTGCCAGATGATTGGCCTCTTTAAACTCGCCTGCTAAGAGAAGCATGTCACCTAACATTGCGAAGCTTTGCGGATCGGTCTGGCTTAGTAAAACGCGCTTCCATCTTTCATTGTAGACGGCGCAGAATGCTTGAGTGTTGTGGACCTCAGGGATCAGGGCGTCGATGTAGCAGACAGGGAGGTGCTTGAAACGACTGGCACTGAAGGGGTGGTGTGTGAATGATAGAAGTGGTAGTTCCACCGCCATGCCGTCCTTGTAGCGTCTTTCGTCGATCAGTAGGCTATCAAGCTCTTCTTCGTTGGCATCCCAGTAGAAGGCAAAGCTCAGAGCGTTCGTTCGTCGAAGCTTGGCACCATAGGGGTCGACGTGGCGGGCGTTTGAAAGATGTTCGCCGTAGAGTCTCTTTGCGTAGTTGCTGAGCGGCTCCTCCTTGCTAACTATTTCGGCGATGCCGCCAACGAACTCTGGTGTCAGTAACAAGCCCTGACCGGTCCTGACATGTTGATGGTTCGCGTTCTGAATCAGCTTGAAGAGTTCGTCACATTGCTCAGGATTGTACCGTTTGCCATCCTTGCGTGAGAGACCCGCCCCGGTGAGTAATTTGGAAAATCTAGTGCTCGAGGTGCCCTCATTGAGCGCGATTAGAAGTTCCAGCAGGCGTCGCTGATCGACAGACAGATCCTCGTAGAAGGCCGTTATAGCCTTCTGATAGTATGGGCTCAGGAGAGGCATCGGATCGTGCGTGATGGTAGCCTAAAGGATTAACATGGCGTCACCATAGCTGAAGAAGCGATACTTGGATTCAATCGCTTTCGCGTAGGCTTCTAGAACAAGCTCTTTGCCAGCCAAGGAGCTCACTAGCATTAGTAAAGTTGATTGGGGGAGGTGAAAGTTGGTGAGCAACACATCGATGACTTGAAATTGGTAGGGTGGGTAGATGAAGA
Organism: uncultured Verrucomicrobiales bacterium; assembly: GCA_938082635.1. Lineage (GTDB taxonomy): Bacteria > Verrucomicrobiota > Verrucomicrobiia > Verrucomicrobiales > DEV007 > JAACDM01. The sequence goes on along the minus strand of CALLLI010000201.1, from coordinate 5,104 downwards.
TGCTTGTTTCTCCGCTCCCAGATTCCAGTTCACCTGATTTCCCGCAGTGCTCCAGGACACGCGTGACCGTGGTTCCCACCGAGATGACCCGCTTTGCCGCCTTGATCTGACTGACCGCGTCTGCAGACAGTTCGTAGGACTCCGTGTGCATCCGATGATTCGTGATCAGCGCTTCGCTCACCGGTTTAAAGGTGCCTACACCGACATGCAGCGTGACAAAGGTGTGAGGAAGCTGAGCCATCATGGCCTCAGTGAAATGCAGACCTGCTGTCGGCGCAGCCACCGCGCCATCTTGGGCTGCAAAGACCGTTTGGTAGCGTGTTTCGTCGAGCGTCTCGCTCTCACGTTCCATGTAGTGTGGAAGCGCTAGGGCTCCGTGGGTAGGGACGTCTACTGCTTGATCAAAGCTGATGATGCGATCCCCATTCTCAAGGATTTCCTCTACCGTTCCAGTAGCTTCACCGATTTCGACCGTGTGCCCGATGCGCAGCTTCTTCCCGGGGCGCACGAGACAGCGCCATCGCCGCTCATCATGAAAGTCTAGCCGAAGCAGCTCTTTTTTTCCATCGGAGGAATAGAAGCGTGCAGGCATCACGCGTGTGTCATTGAAGACGCAGAGATCGCCATCGGATACGAAGCTGTGGAAATCACCGATCTTTGCGTGATCAATCTCTCCCGTCGCTCGGTTCACCACCAGCAATCGAGAAGCCGCCCGTTCATTGGGCGGGTGGGTCGCAATCAGTTCCTTTGGTAAGTGATAGTCAAAGGCTGCGGTCTCAAGTTCCGTCTTCGTCATGAAGGCATTTCCTGTAATTCTAGATCCTTTGCAAGGCGCTTCAGATTCTCAAGCCAAGCATTTACCGAACGCTGAGTGTGCCAATGGAGGCCAGCGCAAGCACCGCCCAGCACGACGACACCGAGCAGCGACCACCAAAGGTTGCCGCCTAGCACTTGACCCACCAACCATGCCGCACTCAAGACGATCACTGCCGTGGTGCTACGTTTCAAAAACGCTTTCACTGCGACTCGAGTCAGGCACTCCTCGGATTCGTGGTGCTCGGTAACGGTAGCCACCGTCAGATGGGCAAACGACGTTGGAGGAAGGATCAAGTCGAAAGCAGACCACTGGTTTGGAAGGGTAGGCCCTTGAGGATGGCCTCCCTGAGCGAGGTTCATGCGCAGGGCTGCTAATAGGTCTTCCCGCCCTTTCCCCTTCCGATTCCAGAAGGCGCAGCGCTCTTCCCACCAGGCGCGATCCCAGCGCCTTGGCCCCGCGTGCCACCATCGCATGAGTTGTCGGCCAATGCTAGGACTCCATTCCAACCAAGAATTCACGGCTAGCGCAGTCCAAGCGTTCCCAGCCTCCGGCAAACTTACTGAACGTGCGGCCCACGCCGAGGCCCCTAAAGACATCACTAGCAACAAGAAGCTGAGCCACCAAACGGACGGCAGTCCAAAGCCTAGCATAAACGTGATACCGATGGCGGCCAGCCATGGGAATGACGTCATCAGCCCGACCAAGAACGTCTCCGCTCCGGGGCGCCCATGATAAATAGACTGGAATGGTGCCGTGCCATCCTGGCCGAAGTAGATGACCGGTCGCGAAAGTGTTCGCGTGGCTAGCGGCATGTAGACAGTCCCTTTCCAGTCGGTGCCACCCAGTTCGCCATACTTCTGCGGATGATCCCAGTGCAAGAGCGCCTCGGCACGTCCATAGCCTAACTGCTGTTTCATGAAGGTCTGCCACGTCTTCCGGCGGTGATGCCACACCACGGCATTGGGAGCGAATCCCAAGCGGCGCTCCTCAAACTGCAAGCGCCAGCAGAAATCCACGTCATCGCCCGCCACACAATAGTGTTCACGAAAGCCTCCGATCGCGTGAAAGGCCTCCGCCCTGACCGCAAGGTTGCAACCAGGCAGATGCTCCGCCCGGAAGTCATCCAACATGACATGAGTCGGATTCCCGGGCGCTCGTTGGATCGCAGCCTCCATCACAGTCGTTGCGGGAGGGGCTATGTTAGGTCCGCCGCAGGCATCTACCCCTTGCCGTTGCATTTCCGCCACCAGCTCACTGAGCCAGGCCGGATCAGGTTCGCAATCATCATCAGTAAAGGCAAGGATTTCGCCGCGTGCCTCTTGGGCGCCCCGATTTCTAGCCACGCTCAGGCCTGTGTGTTCCTGTCTCACATAACGCATGCCAGGAAACTGATCGACAATGGCATCAATGCCGGGATTGGAGCCGTCGTCGATCACGAGCACCTCGACGTTAGTATAAAGCGAACGGCTGAGATGCTCCAAGCAAGCCGGTAAGAAGCCATGTCCATTGTGAGAGCAGACAATGGCCGATACCAGGGGCGTCGCTGCCGGAAGGCGAGGAGCGGAACATTCGGTGAGTGTCGCCTTCATTCGTGCCGCGCTCAGCTTCGGTGTGCGGTCCTTCGCGACCAAGCCAAAACCCCAGTCGGTCATCTGGCGACCGCCGTTGAACCAATCATCCGTGTAACTGAAAAGAAAGGCTCCGGCCACGCCACCACCGAAGACCTCTTCCGTCAGCCAAGCCAACGTCTCTGCTTGGCGAGCTTCTCCATTCCTCACACTGTCCAATCCGTACTCGCTGATCACCAGGGGGCGGTCATCGGCTAAATGATGCAAGCGGCGGACGTAGCGCCGAACAGCCTCGCGCTCCTCCAGGTAGATATTGAACGAGACAAAGTCGCCATTTCGTGGCTGCAAATACTCCGTCGAAGGGTAGTTCGCATAGCTGAACAGCCGAGCTGGATCTAACTGATGCAAGCGATCGAAGGCCTTCTCCAAGAAACGCCTAACACGCACACCGCCGATCCAGCGCACCAAGGTCGAGGGCACCTCGTTCCCTATAAAGTAGCCCGCCACCGCCGATTCTCCACGCAGCGCGACCACATCGGCGGCAAGTGCATCGAGAATCTCATCTTCGCGGGAAACGAAATCCGTATTGCTTGCCCACTTCAGCGACACAAAGCTTGCCAAGCCTCTCTCGCCACAACAGCGCAAGAAGGGACTGGAAGGGCGTTCGTAGACACGAATCGCATTGAATCCTAGCCCAACAATCGCATCGAGATCCCGCAGGCAATGGTCATGAGTTCCCAGGGCCGAGCTGAAAGGACCATACGTGATCCCTCGAAGGGAAACCCGTTCGCTTCCTCGCTGAAAGAATCTCCCGTCGCGAGAGAATGCCGCATGCCCATGTGTCACGAGGCCAGACTATCGGCGGCCGCTACCAAGTCAATCAGCCTCAACCTGCAAGGCTGGAACGACGCGCTCGCGCAATTTTACCATGCCACGTCGAATCCTAGCTTTCACTGTGCCCAGTGGCTGATTCAATCGACCAGCGATCTCACTTTGAGTAAGTCCTTTAAAATAAGCCATCTCGATCGCCTGGCGTTGCTCTTTAGACAACTGCATCACTGCTGACCGCACCTCGGCACCACACTCCTTCGCATCGAGAAGATCGGCCGAATTCACAGCATCAAACTCGGGGGGCTGCATCTTGTCGCTGTAGCTTTCCAGCAGACGTGACTGCCGCTGCTTGTAGCGGATCTTATCAATGGCCCGATTGCGAGCCAGCGTGGCAATCCATGTCGTGGGCTTTCCGCGCTGAGCGTTGAAGAGCCCGGCCTTCTGCCATACTTGGAAGAACACCTCCTGAGACACATCCTCAGTGTCCTGGCAATCATTCAGCACCTTGTAGACCGTGCTGAACACGAGCCGTTTCATTCGGGTCACAAACAGATCGAAACTGGCGCGATCACCTTCGGCAATCCGTTCGAGGAGTAGTAAGTCAGTTGTGAGAGGTTCTGTAGTCTGGATCATCCGTTTAGTAGGGGCGTGAGGTTAAGTTTCTCCAGGCTTACATTAGGAATTCTACAGAATCATGTTTAATTGAGTAATTTGGTCTAGTATCAGTTATTCTAATCGTTAGTGCGATGATGATCGAACTTCAATTCTTCGCCTTGACTCCCGATCGACCCGCTCTAGGATTTCGCCCGATTCGCGCCTGTAGCTCAACTGGATAGAGCGTCTGACTACGAATCAGAAGGCTAGGGGTTCGAATCCCTTCAGGCGTACTTTTTAAAGGCAAGGATCTAGCTTGCTTCGATAAGATCCCAGCTCTGTTGACTGAGCCATTTCCCGGCTGTGGGCTCCGCTAGCTCGGTCCCACCAACTTCCAGTGAGATCCTCCCTTGGTGTGCGCGGGGAATCATGAGTTATTGCTAGATTGAGCGATCAGGCACCACCGAGCTATTGCAGGCGTAGCCGTCATGGGATTACAATAGTCTCAACTACTTGCAATCGACTGGTTCGTGAGAAGCCTCTTCGTTGTGGAATGGAAGCTTTCGGTATAATGGGAATGGCATTCGGTCTGATGGCATGGCTGCAACTTCAATCCGTGTCTAAGGAACTCACAGAGCTAGAGAAGGTTTTGAAAGAATCCGGTGTTCTCGAAAACGAAACGGAGGTCTCGTAAAGACTCGAGCTGCCCGGGTCCTATGAATTGCTTTCAGTTCTTTGTAGAATTCTATCTCCTAGATCACTTTAAGAGCTTCTGGTGGCTCTACTTGGTACCTGGATTGCGCGGTGGCTCCGTGAATCTCGCCAGTGAATCAAGAAATCGATTGATGGAGAGATATGAAGACCGTGCTAGTTGGCCGATTGAGCATGGCGTCATTGTCAGGAGCCAGGTCTCAGAAAACGCACATGCCAATGATCAAGGTCTGGTAATTCTCTGTATCGACATTGCCTTGGAGATCGAATTTCCCGACGAGTTCAAAGATCGGCAATCTTTCAAGGCTCGCTTTGTTCGAATAGGGAACACCCACTTTTCAGAGGTCTTCGTGGTGGGACGGGAGGTCAAGATGAGGAAGAGCCCAAGCGGACCAGAAGCGGAATTGGTCGAACCAATGCTACTGCGTGGCTACTCGCCCGGTGCCTAGTACAGATCGGCGTAAGTCCGTTTGTATTTCCAGAACGTGAGATTGTGGAAATTATATCAAAGTAAGGGTTGTACGTCAGGAATCTAGCATTAGCTTTCAGCGGTCGCGCAGCACCCGTGAAAAAAAACTCTGGA
>CALLLI010000200.1 GCA_938082635.1 uncultured Verrucomicrobiales bacterium | reverse complement strand
AGAAAGCGCCAATTCTGAGTGCCATCCCCTCCAAAGATTGTTCCTTGGAATTCTCTATTGCGAATCAATTGGATAGCCTCGCCGTTGGGATCCTCGATCACACTGATGTCATCGAGCAAGCACTCTCCAGAATCTAGCATTCCCACCAAAAACTCATCCCATTGCGTTGGGAAACTTGTCCCCGGAGGGTTCTCTGCAGTCCCTACATAGCTGTAGTCCTTCCAAACGCTGTTCCGCGACTCATCACTAGCCGCCCAACTTCCCGGGTAACTGTTATCACTTGCTGGATGCTGGAGCTCCATACTCGAGCCACCTGCATCGGCATTCCCCGGCCAAGCGCCACCATCCACATAGGTCACCTCATCCGCAGGATTGCCGACTGCGTCGACGAGGACGATCTGATCGCCACTATCCCCGAGCGATCTCTTAAAGTCTCCAGCCACAGCGATGTCTGGGAATTTCTCGGCAAGAACAGCGGCGTCACTAGAAATGACAAGATAGCCGTTCGGAGCAAGCATCGTACCGTCTGGAAAATCAAACCGGATACCACCGTCTAGACTCCAACCAGTGAGATCCACGGACACATCGCTCTGATTCGTAAGCTCCACCCACTCTTCGGGATTCTCGGCATACTCGGTTTCGGGCGTCTCGCCTCCATAGGTCGGCCGATGGTGATACATGATCTCATTGATCACAATCGCAGACTCTAATATTACTTGATTCATCGCACCTGGAGTGGCCGCCATGGCGATAAACCAGTCCTCGCCATCGGGGAATCGAGCACGTGGCCGTTGCCTTAGCACAGCAGCATCGAGCAAGTCTTCGCCACCAGGAGCCCAAAGAAAGATCCTATCTCCCTGTTGGAGATTCTCCCAACCCAACTCATCTGCGGTCACCGCTAATTGACCACCAGCGATCAACGATTGGTCTGTGAAGACAAACGATTCACCACGTGACGAGCGAATACCGTAACCTGTCAAAGGGAGAATCGTGTCGGGAAAAGGGTCAGGACAGGGACACCTTGCGATCTCGATGAAGAAGCTCTCTCCGCTGATACCGGCAACCTCATTAAACAGAAGGCCTGATGAGGCTTCCTCCCTAACGGCGTTCACAGTACCGGGCGAGCCACCCACCGTCTCACTCCTAGCCCAAGAAGCGGGATTAGATGCCCGATCTTGCGGACGCCGTTTCGCCAAACTCACGCCAGCGCCATCCGGCGCGACTGGCCATTCACCGCGATCATTATAGTCGAGCTCGCTCATGATCCTGCCGCTGTTGTTAATCAAACGCAGCCGCTCGCCGTCATCGTCCAGCCGACCTTCGAACGGCCCCATCGCATCCGGAACCTGACCTTCCGCACCGGATACGACAATGTAGGCATTTCCGGGAATGACCGTCCCCTCAGGAAACTGATAGGAAATCGCTCCCTCGATCTCCCAATACGAGACATCGATGTCCACACCGTGAAGATTCACCAACTCGACCCACTCACTTTGGCCATCGGCTGCGTTGTACATCAACTCATTGAAGACAAGGACGGAGTCCTCTTGAGCATTGAGGGTAAAACTGAATCCCCAGAGAAGGGAAAGGTAGAGACACAATCGGGCGATATGGAATGGCATAGGATACGGCTAAGGGGTTCGCCATGCTTACCATGGACATCAGACCCGAGTAAAGCGCTCGCTGCGCCAAATTATCCAAGACGCTCCACCCCGCCAATCCGAGAAACGCTAGGGTAACGAGGGAAGCGCAGGTGTGGTCGTGCCTCCGGTGCCGCCCGTCATATCTGGAGTGTCACGAGGAGTCGTACTGAAATAGCCGATCACGTCCGCAGTCGCCGTCGCTCCCTCATGCACGTGGAATGAATCGACCGCACCGTAACCATCACTTCCAGCATAAACGAACTCCAAATTGAGATAGTAGGGCTCTCCGCAAAAGAAGGTCGAGAAATCAGTGTCGATCTGATTGAAGCGCACATAGTCGGCTCTCTGGTCAGCTGTCAGCCAGGGGTAGTTCTTCGTAGATTCAAGCCCGAGAGACACATCCACACTCTCCGAGGTGCCAGCCGGCGAAGAGAAGTTCAAGTCCATCTGAAGCGTGACTTCGTAAGCACTCGTGCCGACGCCAGTCGTCGAATTTAGATAGGTGAGCTGCCCCATGGTGAAGGTTTGATCTGGAGTAATATTGTTGAAGTTCTGGCCCGTAAAGCTGAGCTGATTCTGCAGACCACCGCCGAACGCCTGCCCGTAATTCAACGTGGCGCTAGACTGTCCCGCACCAATGCTAGAAACGAGGCTACTGGCACCTACAATATTCTTGAATTCTCCCTGTGCACCTGCCGATAGATTCGGTGCGTGTGAGCGATACAGCCCCATTGTCGTGTAACTGTTATACACAACAAGAGCCGCAGTGACGAGCTTCACAAAGGCACTAATCTGGCCGTCTGGAGTAAGAGCGATTGGGGTACTGTAGACCTCCCAGCTTCCACCATTCAAAGAGTAACGAATCTCCGTCGTGGTAGAATCATTTGGGTTGACTAGGGCCACTTCCGAAGGGAAATCAAAGTAGTCGAATTACTCGCCTGGCGGGCTGAAACCCGGAGACATGAGCTGGTTGAGAGCGTCAGGATTGGTAGGCCCAGAAAGATCCGTGGAATCGGTCAAAACCATCTGATCCGGTGCGAGATTTACCGTGGCTCCACGATCAGTAAAGTCCCAGATCCAATTATCCTGCTTAGCTAGAACGTATCCAAAAAGGGGTATGGCCGGGCATGCCTGCGGGGTGATAGTGAGAGAATTCGCGCAATGAAAACCCTTCGCAGTGCATTTTTAGCCCTGTTCGATCATTTCAGGCTCGCGAAGCCCAAACTTCTTGATCGAAAGGCGCATTTCTCCGTCGTTTCGAGGT
>CALLLI010000199.1 GCA_938082635.1 uncultured Verrucomicrobiales bacterium | reverse complement strand
ATACTAACGTAGTCGCGTTGACTGGTTGGTGGTGGTGACTTTTAGTCGCCACAGTATCGAACCCAAGCATTCCGCGGTGACTAAAAGTCCCAGCCACTGGATCTCAACGAATAGAAATTTATGATGGCGCTTGGTATAGCTTCGCACCGTGCCACAAAGCCCGGCGACTTCGCCATCCAAGTTGAAGAGCGGCACCTTGTCCGTCACAAACCATTCTGGTTCACCCATCGAGTTTGGGAACAGCTCCACGATGCCAATCAGCGGTTTGGCTGTTGTCAGGACGATGCGATCATCTTCTCAGTACTTCGCCGCAAGTTCAGCTGGAAAGATCTCACTGTCCACATGACTGATCAGATCCTCCTCACGCCGGTAGCCACACCGCTCCGTGAAGGCGCGTTTGCCTGCCATTAAGCGCAGGTCGCGGTCTTTGACGAAGTAGAGCGTGTTCGGCAGATGCTCGAAGAGTTCCCGCATGCCGCCTGGGCGTATGCTTCCAAACCAGGTATCTCGTGCCAGCACAGAGGACTCCATGGCGCATTCTTACACAACTTATTCGCTTTGATACATGTTTTTCCAACCAAGCTGGCTAAGCTGAGGACGAATGATTACCGTAAACATCGCCATTGTCGGACTCGGATTTGGTGCCGAGTTCATCCCCATTTATCAACGCCATCCCAATGCCAACATGGCCGCCATTTGTCAGCGGACAGAGGCCACCCTCAACGAAGTTGGGGATAAGTACGGCATCGAGAAACGTTACCAGAGCTATGACGAGCTTCTGGCTGATCCCGACATTGATGCAGTTCACATCAACACGCCGATTCCCAATCACGCGGAGCAATCCATTGCCGCGCTGAAGGCAGGGAAACACGTCGCCTGCACCGTGCCCATGGCCACCTCAGTAGAGGATTGTAAGCAGATCGTGGAGCTCACCCAATCTACCGGGCTGAAGTACATGATGATGGAGACGGTGGTCTACGCGCGTGAGTTCCTCTTCATGAAGGAACTCTATGACAAGGGTGAGCTGGGCAAGCTTCAGTTTCTCAAGGCGTCGCATCAGCAAGACATGGATGGCTGGCCAGGCTACTGGCCTGGTCTTCCGCCGATGCACTACGCCACTCACTGTGTCGGCCCTGTGTTAGGTCTTGGACGACACCAAGCCGAGTATGTGTCCTGTTTCCCTTCCGGCACCATCCGCGAAGAAATGCACGAATGCTATGGTTCTTCCTATGCCGTGGAGACTTGCCACATCAAATTTGCTAACAGTGATCTATCGGCACTCGTTTACCGTTCGCTGTTCGATGTCGCTCGCCAGTACCGTGAGTCCTTCGAGGTCTACGGAGACAAGAAAGCTGTCGAATGGCCATTGATCGAAGGTGAACCTCTCATCGTCCACACGGCAAAGAAGCCCGAGTCTGAGATTCCCGAGAAAGTGGAGTGCCCTGACTATGGCCATCTCTTGCCCGATGAAATCGCCCCCTTTACTCAAGGCGGCGTTTACGGCGGAGATGAAGGCGAAGATCACCTTTCCTTCACGCAAGGCGCTGGTCACGGCGGCTCTCACCCGCATCTGGCGCATCAATTTGTCCAGATGCTCCTCAGTGGTGAGAACGCCTACCCTAATGCGGTGCATTCAGCAAACATCACCTGCACAGGGATCCTCGCCCACGAATCAGCACAGAAAGGCGGCGAGCTTGTACGCCTTCCTGAATTCACTTTAGCCTAACGAACTCATGTGCTTTCTCTTTACCCTTCTTCTAACGCTTTCTGTTTCCACCTCGCTCTTTGGGAGACCCACGGAAGGCCCTGTTCGCATCCTCTTCTTGGGGCACGACGCCAAGCACCATCCCTCCAACGATTACTATCCCATGCTGGCTGAGGCTCTGGGGCCAGATGGGATCTACTTCGATTACCACACCTCGGTCGGAGAGGCACTTGGCGACTACGACTACCTATCACAGTTCGATGGGGTACTCCTGTATGCGAATCACGACACCATCGAGAGAGCGCACTACAATAATCTCGTGCGTTTCATTGAGGAGGGCGGCGGCTTCATACCGGTTCACTGTGCGAGCTGGTGTTTCCGTGATCAGTTAGGCTTTGTAAAGCTCGTAGGCGGGCAGTTCAAGCACCACAAGACGGGCACCTTCACCGCTAAGATCATCAACAAGGAGCATCCCGCGATGGAAGATGTGATCGAGTTCGATGCCTGGGATGAAACCTATGTGCACAGCGAGCATGGCGAGGATCGCACCGTGCTCATGGTTCGCGAACCAACTGGCGATGACGATAACATCAAGGAACCCGAGCCATGGACATGGACACGCACACACGGCAAAGGACGCGTCTATTACACTGCCTCTGGCCATGATGAGCGTGTCTGGGAACAGCCCGCTTTCCATCAGTTACTGAAGTCAGGCATCCTTTGGGCAATCGGTGACACACGCAGCGCTTCTCACAAAGCCTTCATCGCGAAGCGAAAGCCGATGCAATATGAGAAGCGAGACAACATCCCTAACTACGAGCGACGCACAGAGCCGTTGCCCTTTCAGTTGCCTCTCACTCCAGCAGATTCCTTGGCCTACACGCAAGCACCCGTGGGCTGGAAATTGGAGCTGTTTGCCTCAGAGCCGGACATCATCAATCCCATGCAACTCGCGTGGGATGAACGCGGCCGCTTGTGGGTCATCGAGACGACGGACTATCCTAACGAAGTGCGTGCGGAGCGCAAAGGCGACGACAAGATCAAGATCCTCGAAGACACCGATGGCGATGGTCGCTGTGACAAGATCACTGTGTTTGCCGATGGCTTCAATATCCCCACGTCACTCACCTTCGCCAACGGCGGCGTGATCGTTCATCAAGCTCCGGTGACCTTGTTTCTCAAAGACACCGACGGCGATGACCGCGCCGATGTCCGAGAAGTGCTCATCGACGGTTGGGGACCTGGCGACACGCACGCCGGCCCTTCCAACTTGCGCTACGGATTCGACAACAAGATCTGGGGAACCGTCGGTTACGCCGCGTTCAACGGAACGGTCGGCGGCCAAGAGAAACGCTTCGGCATGGGCGTCTATCACTTCTCCCAAGACGGCAAGTCCATGGACTTCCTGCACCAGTTCAATAACAACACCTGGGGCCTGGGATTCAATGACGCTGGTGATGTCTTCGGCTCGACCGCGAACAACAACCCCTCCTTCTACTGTGGTATTCCAGCCACCGTTTTGCCCGAGGGCAAAGGCATGTCAGCCAAGATGGTCGCCTCCACACCGAAGTTTCATCCTATTACTTCGCGCATTCGTCAAGTCGATGCCTTCGGTGCTTACACTGCAGGTGCCGGACATTCCTTCGCCAATTCTGAGGCCTTTCCAGAAAGCTGGCGAGGCAAGCGGGCCTTCGTGGCAGGCCCTACCGGCAATCTGCTAGGCCAGTATCAGACGGAGCGGGACGGCGCAGGGTTCAAGACCAAGCATGCCTTCGCCCTCGTCGCCTCAGTCGATGAGTGGTTCTCGCCCGTCGCCGCTGAAGTCGGTCCTGACGGAAATCTATGGATCGCGGATTGGTACAATTTCATCATCCAACACAACCCCACCCCAAAAGCGAATCGCGGTGGTTACGACGCCAAGAACGGTCCGGGAAATGCGCACGTGAATCCAAATCGTGACCGCGAGCATGGCAGGATCTATCGCCTCGTTTGGGACAAGGCGCCTAAGTCAGTGACCACTTCTCTAGCAGGCGCCAATCCGGAACAACTTGTCAAAGCACTTTCAGACACCAACCAGTTCTGGCGCCTCACGGCGCAGCGCTTGATTGTAGAAAGCAAGAGTGAAACGATTGTCCCCGCTCTTCGTGAAAGCGCGAAGCAAGCTGGCGTCAGCGCCATGCATGCGCTGTGGGCATTGCATGGTCTCGGCCAACTCGATCAAGAAACACATCGTACAGCGCTTCTTTCCACCGATCCGGCACTTCGTCGCAATGCTGCGCACGCCCTTCCAAAGAGCGAGGCTGGCATTGCGTTGCTATTCGAATCCGCCGTGATCAACGATCCCGACCTCACGACAAGGCTCGCGGCTTTCATAGCTCTAGCGGAGTTTCCAACATCCGAACCAATCAAGAATGCGGTCAAGAATCTATTAGGCAATGCTGAGAATCTGAATGACGAATGGCTCTCCGCAGCGCTCAAAGCCAGCGCCAAGCTACATGGCGTTGAGGGCTTCGATACCAGCAGCTTCGAACCCGGGGCGAACCTTCTGACCAAGGCCGAGTGGACTCCCCGCACCTACAGCGGACAGGAGAGTGACGGTGCCTACATCAAGCCAACGACCGAAGGTATTGAGGGCACAGATTGTCTTAAGATTGTGGTTACCAAGCCGATGGACACGTCATTCCACACCTCCGTTAGTGTAAAGCCAAGCACCCGCTACCGCCTCTCTAGCAAGATCAAGACTGAAGGCGTGAAAGGAAATGCCATGGGCGCCCTGCTCAACGTTCACGAAATTCAAGGTGGCGACAATCGGGCTATCACCAAAGGTCTCAAGGGGAACAATGACTGGACCGAAGTCAGCGTTGATTTCAATTCAGAAGGCCGGAGCAAGATTTCTATCAATGCCCTATTTGGTGGCTGGGGCCAATCCACCGGCACGGCCTGGTATGATGACATCAAGCTGCAAGAGCTGATTCCCGTGGTGACTCAAGGCGACTCCGCTAAGCTCGAAGCTGGCAATGCCGAGCGCGGCAAGACCATCTTCTACACCCACCAGGTTGCCGCTTGCAATCGTTGCCATCAAGTAGGCGGCGAAGGCGGGGTCATCGGCCCTGAGCTCGACGGGATCGCCAGTCGCAAAGCCGAGGACTACCTCAGGCAATCGCTCATCGAGCCTAACGCTGCCATTGCAGAGAACTACCCTGCTCCAGTCTCACCCATGCCACCCATGAACCTCTTGTTAGACGAACAACAGATTGAAGACGTCCTCGCTTATCTAACAACTCTTGAATAGACCTACCAATCTCGTAGAGAGCTCGTCTTCAGCGTAACGTCGCATCGACGCCGACATTCGAAGTAAGGCAGAGGGAGCCTGCCACGACTATCACAACTTTAACCAAAGGCTGTGGCAGCCCCCCCCCCTGCCACAGCCCCTCCATCGATGCACTACTGCTTCGCTCGATAATAACCGGCTGGCACAGCCATGCGGCCTGCATCGGTTTCCTCAAAAGCACCGGCAACCCCCGTGGCGATCACATCCCAAACCGTGAGATCTGTGGAATATTCGACATCAGCAGTCACGCCTACAGGAAGAGTGACACCAAAGGCACCACTGGCTTGGAGTCCCACATTCGACAAGCCTGCCGATAGATCGTCTCCACCATTGCCCGGATCGGGACTATCAATCAGACTGCCGCCACCGTCGCCAGTCTGGTAGACGCTGGCCACTTCCGCGGGAGACAGCGCGCGATCAAAGATCGCCACTTCATCAAACAAGCCCGAGAAGTTCTCAATGCCATTCTGGCCGCCCAGGTAGAGTGGCTGTGGGTTGGCAACGCCGGAAGAAACCTCGCTTGTGGCGATCTCCTCACCATCGCGATAGTATATTAGAGTTTCACCACTCTTGACGACGAGGTTGTGCGACCAGACGTCGACCTCAAACATGGTATTCTCAGGGGGAACATTTTGACCGCCACCATCGACGTGCCATTCGAACGTACGGGGAGTGAACTTGATAAACTCACGGGGGGCAAAGTCCGTGCCGTCAGTCGAATACCGGTTGCCAAAGACGATGTTATTGTTGTCCGTCTCAGCTGAATTAACCCAGAAGGACCAGGTGAAGTCTTGCTCAAGGTCGAGCACAGGCAGGATCTCTCCGAATTCAACGAATGAGCCGCCGCCAGACTGGTAGACCAAGCCACGCGCAGGATCGGTGACCCACACACCATCGGGTTCGATAATCAAGCCGTCGTTCCCGTTGCCGGATAGGTCGGTGACCGCATCGCCTTCACCTTCATCAAAACGCCAGTAACCTAACAAACCTTTTACTGCCGTAACCTCGGGCTTACTGGCAGGATCAGTCGGATCCGTGCCGTTGTTGATTTCGAAACGATCATCAGCACCATCGCCATCGGTGTCAGCGCTCGTTGGTGACGTGTTGTAGGTGTTAACCTCTGTGCCATCAGCAAGACCATCCGCGTCAGAGTCCGTGCCGAGCGGATCCGTGCCGAGCTCAGCTTCGAGAAGATCACTGAGTCCATCGCCATCACTATCAACGTCCTTGGTGTCGCTAAGGGTGGCACCTGGATTGTTGAAGATAGAAAGAATATCGGCGTCAGGAAGAGCACGATCATAGATCTGCACATCATCGAGGCGACCACTGAATCCCAGAGCGTGATCAAAGGCACCTACGAAGAAGTCCGTGTCAGGCTCATCTGGAATGCGATCTGGTTGCGCCAGAGAAACCACTTCAACACCGTCAATATAGAACGCGATCCGTTCGCTGCCCACCGTGGAATCGGCGAGCGCGACCACATGATGGGCTTGGTTTGCCTGGATCAGGCCACCAGTCGAAGCGAGAAACGGATTGGCGTCGCTGCCTTGCAACCATAACAAATTGCCATTGCTCACCAGCACTGCAAACGCCGGGCTTCCAAAGCCACGACCAAAGATTGTTTGAAAGTCTGCCGTGGTCACGTCCTGTGAGATCCAGAGAGAAATGGTGAAATCATCTAGGGAATCGAAGTTACTTGCCGCGATACGTGCCTGCCCACCGTTGGCAACTACCATCGATTGCCCGCCAGCCAAGCCTTCTGCACCTGGTGACACGGAGCCACCACCGGCGACGAAAGTGCCACCTCTCTCAAAGCCGGTGCTATCGCGAACGTCTTCCGCACCTACAGCTTCATCAAAGCGATAGTGCGCGATAGGCCCTTCGAGATTGATAATACTAGCAGAGACCTCAACGACACGAATGGAATCACTCGCATCATCGCTATTGAGATCGAATTGAGCAAAGAAGCCACCAGATTGGCCCTTGGAATCGAATTGGTAATCGAGGAGGACCTCGCCACCAGCAGCGATGGTCACGGGTAGAGTGGAGGTGATGGAGAAATGATCGCCATCAGCGCCAGTCACGTCAATTTTAGAAAGCGTCAGCATATTGGCTGCCCCTGTATTGCGAACTTTAAACTGGCCTGCGTGTTGGGATGGCACAGAGGCTACCTGACCAAGGGAAACTCTGGATGGACTCGAGATATTCGGATCATCGCCCCCCTCACTCAAGCTGGAGCCTGCCAGACCCAACTCAAACACTTCCACGGCTTCACTTTCAGACAAAGCACGATCAAACACAGCGACCTCATCGAACAAGCCCTCAAAGTTCTCGCGTCCATCTTGCCCTCCCAAGTAGAGCGGTTGTGCGTTGGCCGGAGCACCGGTAATCTCGTTAGAGCCTACCTCTTCGCCATTACGATAGTAGGTCAATGTGGTGCCACTCTTCACCACAAGATTGTGCGACCATTCGTCGACCACAAACATCGTGTCGTCTCCTGGCACATTCTCACCACCGCCATCGAAATGCCATTCAAAGACACGGGGAGTGAACTTGATAAATTCACGCGGCGCGAAGTCCGTGCCGTCTGGCGACCAACGATTTCCAAAGACAATGTTATTGTTGTCCGTCTGATTTGGGAACACCCAGAAGGACCACGTAAAGTCTTGTTCAAGATCGATCACGGGCATGAACTCGCCGAAGTCGATGAAGGAACCTCCTCCTGATTGGTAAACAGAGCCACGATCTGGATCGTCGATCCAGGCGTCAGTTGCTTCGACAATCTCGCCGTCGTTTCCATTGCCACTGTCATCGGTCGCGACTTCGCCGACACCTTCATCGAGACGCCAATAGCCAAGCAAGCCGTCGACAGCCAAGGCCGATGAACTTACCAGCAGTGATAACAATAGGGTTGTGAGCAGAGTAGCTTTCATAGGGTTCTGTTTGATTAGTCTAAAAGCATATCATCAATAGTAAAGGCAAAGCCCTTTCCCCTTGCCGCGCCCAAACGGCCTAGCTAGAACGTATCCGAAAAGGGTTTCATTACGGTGATTCTAACTTGTAATTTGAAACGCATTTTTCCAAAAACTGGTAGCGATAGAGTTGATTTGGTTAGGCCTTGCCAGTGAGGATGACCCGGCAGATGAGTAACGTG
>CALLLI010000198.1 GCA_938082635.1 uncultured Verrucomicrobiales bacterium | reverse complement strand
GTGTCCACGCATAACTACGAGATCCGTTATTGGTTGGCCGCGAGTGGTATCAATCCTGGCTTCTACTTCGATCCCGCTACCAAGCAGGTCGACGTCCCGGGTTTCCTTAATGGTGATGTGGAATTGTCAGTCACACCTCCGCCACAAATGCCCTCTGTTCTCGAAGCAGGAACGATCTGCGCCTATTGCGTGGGTGAGCCTTGGAACCAACAAGCCGTGTTTAAGAAGATCGGGGTTCCTGTGACCACGAACTACGACATTTGGAAGAACAACCCAGAGAAGGTGTTCGGTGTCTCCAAAGAGTGGGCAGATAAGAACCCGAACACTTGGTTAGCCGTGACGAAGGCACTTATCCGTGCGGGTAAGTGGCTCGATGCTAGTCTTGAAAATCGGAAAGAAGCTGCTCAGATCTTGTCCCAGCCAAACTATGTCGGCGCGCCGTATGAAGTCATTGCCAATAGCATGACGGGCACGTTTGAATTCGAAGCAGGCGACAAACGCGCCATGCCTGATTTCAATGTGTTCTTCCGGCACAATGCGTCTTATCCCTTCTACAGCGATTGTATCTGGTTCCTCACACAAATGGTGCGTTGGGGCCAAGTCTCAGAGCAGAAGGCTGACGCGTGGTACCACGACATGGCTAAGAAGATCTATCGGCCAGACGTTTATGAGAAAGCTGCGAAGATGTTAGTTTCTGAGGGCAAAGCGAAAACCTCCGACTTTCCGTTCGGCACTGATGGCTATCGCGCTCCGTCTTCTGAATTCATCGATGGAAATTCTTACGATGGTAAGAAGCCCGTCGATTACGTCAATGGCTTCACCATCGGTTTAAAGTAAGCGGTTACTAGCCATAGGCACTCCGGCTTTGTGTGGGCCGGAGTGCCGCTAGCCCCTTACTTTGTCTGATCTGACCAACGACCCTTTCCTCATGAGCGCGACTACCGCTAGCAATCCCACCACCGCCGTAGAAAAGCTTCCTCCTACAAAGAAGAAGTTTACCTACAACCCAAACCAAGTTGCCCATACGTTGGATAAGCTTGGCCTCGGCTATTTCTCGCCCTTTGCACGACTGATCGGTCGTGACGAGCCTGCCAAGCAGGTCAAGACGATCGCTCAGAATACCTTCTTGCCTATTCTGGCTTTCATGATGGTACTTCTAGCCTGGCAATACTGTGCGGGCACAGTGAAGACCGATAGCCAGAAGATTCCCAGCCCTGCGGAAACGTGGGCGGCTTGGAAAGACATGCTAGCGTTCTCTGCCGCAGAGAAGTCCAAGGAGAAAGACTACTATCAGTCTCTTAGTGAGCGGGTGACTAAGTATGAAGGCATGGCGCTACAGGCCCGCGAATCTGGCAATGTGAAACGCGCAGAGTCCATTGAGAAACGCATTTCAAAGGAGAATGCGAAAGTTTATCAAGGCACCACCACCTTCTTTGATCAGATCGGCATCTCCATTCTCACCATTGCTGTGGGCTTTCTCATCGCCACCCTAATCGCGGTGCCCTTGGGTATTCTGTGTGGTCTATCGCCCTTGGTGAACACGGCTTTGAATCCTCTGATTCAGCTTTTTAAACCCGTCTCTCCCTTGGCCTGGTTTCCAATCGTCTTTGTCTTCACTACCTGGGGGATCGATCAGCCGCCAGCGGCGAGTATTTGGCAACGTGCCCTCTTTACGTCAGCGGGTGTGGTCACGTTGTGTTCTCTTTGGCCTACGCTGGTCAATACTGCGGTCGGTGTCGCGGCCATTGACAAGGATCATCTCAATGTGGCCAAAGCGCTTAAGCTTGGCTGGTTCAAGCGCATCTGGAAGATCGTTCTACCATCTTCACTGCCGCTCATCTTTACTGGACTAAGGGTGTCCATCGGAGTCGGCTGGATGGTGCTCGTGGCTGCTGACATGATGTCGCAGAACCAAGGGCTCGGTAAGTTTGTTTGGGACATGTATCAGAACGGAGACACGGCGAGCACCGCACAGATCATCATCGCGGTCCTCTTCATTGGTGGCATAGGTTTCATGCTAGACCGCATCATGCTGGTCTTCCAGCGTCTCGTTACCTACGAAGAGCAAAGTATCTAGTCATTGTCATGAGCTATATCGATCTTACTAACGTCAGCAAATCCTTCGGCACCGGGACAGAGCAAACGGATATTCTTGCTGATATCAATCTGCAGGTGAAGAAGGGCGAGTTCATCGCCATTGTCGGCTACTCAGGCACTGGAAAGACCACGCTTATCTCGCTTCTTGCCGGACTGTCAAAACCGTCTGGAGGCACGGTCTCTGTGGATGGCGCCCTGGTCGAAGGCCCCAGCCCGCAACGTGGCGTTGTTTTTCAGAATTACTCGCTGCTTCCTTGGTTTACGGTCAAAGACAACGTTGCGCTCTCAGTCAATGAAGTCTACGCGGATGCTTCAAAGGCAGAACGCGAACAACGGATTCTGGACTCTGTAGAGCAGGTTAACCTCACGCCCGCTCTAGGAAAACGCCCCGGCGAATTGTCTGGAGGCATGCGTCAGCGCACCTCTGTGGCGCGAACGTTAGCCACCAATCCTGATATTCTGTTGCTCGACGAACCGTTAAGCGCCTTGGATGCGCTCACACGTAGTGTGATTCAAGATCAGATTCTCGAAATCTGGCAGAAGCGCAATCAGACCATCATTCTGATCACGAATGATGTCGATGAGGCACTCTACATGGCAGATCGGGTCATTCCTCTCAGTGTGGGCCCCAAGGCCACCCTTGGGCCTGAAGTGAAAGTCGATCTACCGCGACCGCGCGATCGTCGTGCGCTGCACACGGATCCGTCATCACGGAAGATGCGTCATGAATTGATTAGCTACTTGCTTGCGCAGAAGGAGAAAGAACGTCTCCAGCAGTCGAATGAGCCGGTGGTTCTTCCTAACATCTCACCGATCGATATCTCCATGCACAAGCCTTCTTGGTTTCTCGGTCTGCGTCCTAAGAAACGTAAAGTCTTACAATCTCTCTAGCCCCATAGACCATGTCCTACTTCGAATGCATCCATCTCGGCAAGACCTACAAGACACCCAAGGGAGACGCCGTCATTGTCGAAGACTTCAATCTTAAGATCGATAAAGGCGAATTTGTCTGCATCATTGGTCACTCCGGCTGTGGCAAATCAACCGTCCTTTCGATGGTCGCCGGTCTCAATGAAATCTCGAATGGCACGGTTGTGTTAGGAGAGCGAGAGATCAACGGTGCTGGGCCTGATCGTGGCGTCGTCTTTCAGGCTCCTTGCCTGCTCCCCTGGATGACGGCTTACGAGAATGTGATGCTCGGAGTGGATCAAGTCTACTACCACGCCAGCAAGGAGGAACGACGACAAGTCGCCACCTACTACCTCGCCATGGTGGGGCTAGCCGGCAGCATGTATAAGCGACCAGATGAACTCTCAGGCGGCATGCGCCAGCGGGTGGGATTAGCACGTGCCTTCGCTCTCTCTCCACGCATGCTTCTTCTCGATGAACCTTTCGGCATGCTCGACAAACTCACCAAGTTCGAGTTGCAACAGGTCCTGCTTGATCTCTGGAATCGGGAACGTCTGACGGCGATGATGGTGACGCACGATGTGGATGAAGCCATCTATCTCGCAGATCGCATTATTATGATGACCAATGGACCGGCCGCTGGAATCGGAGACATCCTTTCGATTAAGTTCGACCGTCCCCGCGACCGCGCTGAGATCATGGATACGAAACTCTACTATGAGTACCGCGATCACCTCATCACTTTTCTTGAGGACCGTGCTGAAGAACGCCCTGCCAAAGTTGCCTAACTGATGTCTCTACCAGAGATCCCGTCCTCCGCGCCTTTCAATAAGGTTCAGCGCCTTTGGCTGAACGGCTACCTCGCCGCGCTATACTCAGAGGCTAAGGCATCGTCCTCGACCGATACGTCGCCGAAAGAACGTGTCCTCGTTCTCTATGCTTCACAGTCTGGAAACAGTGAGGCTCTAGCAGAAGGTTTTGGAGAGCAGTTAACGACTGCCGGATTCGAAGCGCCCGTGCTCGCCATGGATGAGTTTGCTGCCGAAGACCTGGGTCAGGAGAAGTCCCTCATCATCGTTTCAAGTACTTGGGGGGAAGGCGATCCCCCTGACAATGCCGTCGATTTCTGGGAAGCACTATCTGATGATAGCTTTGAAAAGCTAGAGAGTTTGAAATACACCGTGCTTGGACTTGGCGACACGAACTACCTGGCTTTCTGTGGCATGGGTAAGAAGTTCGACCAGCGTCTTGAGGCGCTCGGAGCCACAAGATTCGCCCCTCGCGGTGACTGTGATACAGACTTTGAGGAAGCCTCCAGTGCCTGGTTCGATGCGACCCTGAAAGCCCTCGGCGCAAGCGCTGAAGCAAAGAGCGACACTCCTACGTCTGAAACTGTCAGCTATTCGAAGAAGCATCCCTTTCCGGCCAAGCTACTAACAAACCGGCTCCTGAACGCGGCCGATTCGGAGCGCGACACACGACACTTCGAGTTCAGTTTGGAAGGTTCCGGCATGACCTACGAAGTGGGAGACGTACTCGGTGTCTATGCGAAGAACGATCCAATGCTAGTCGACGAAGTTATCGAGGCCATAGACCTCGATCCCACGGAGCAAGTTGATGGCACCCCACTGCGCGAAGCGCTATTGGAGCGCTGTGATATTCGTGCCGTCAGTCCAGCCATGCTCAAGGATTGGCCTGTCCCCGCCGATGGCGAGTTTCATGAAGTGATCGATCTGGCCAAAGCTACCAAGCCTAAGTTTGAAAATGCTAGCGCTTTCGTCTCGCTACTCAGAAAGCTGGGCCCACGTCTCTACTCTATTTCCTCAAGCCCGAAAGCGCATCCTGACGAAGTGCATCTCACCATCGCGAAGGTAGAGTACGAATTCGATGGCCGTTCACGCAAAGGCGTCTGTTCTACCTACTTAGCAGATCGCGTGAATGGCGATGGCACGGTCCCCGTCTTCCTCCAAACGGCCAAGCACTTCAAGCTGCCCACTGATGACAGTGTCCCTGTCATCATGGTCGGTCCCGGCACTGGCATCGCTCCCTTCCGCGCCTTCCTCGAAGAACGTGCCGCCACCAGTGCCCCCGGCAAGAACTGGCTCTTCTTCGGCAACCCTCACGAAGTCACCGATTGGTTCTATCGCGAGGAGTTCGACAAGATGTCAGAGAGCGGCGTCCTCTCCAAACTCAGCACCGCCTGGTCCAGAGACCAAGCCACTAAAGTCTACGTTCAAGACCGCATGCGCGAAGCCGGCACGGAACTCTGGCAATGGCTTGAAGAAGGTGCCCACCTCTACGTATGCGGCGACGCCAAACGAATGGCCAAAGACGTCGATCAAGCTCTTCACGACGCCATCGAAACCCACGGCAGTCTCAGCAAAGAAGCGGCCACCGACTACGTCAGCGCCATGAAGAAAGCCAAGCGCTACCAGCGTGACGTGTATTGAATCAGCCACGCCAGATGGACGCCAGAATCGACGGTTTTGAGCGTTCGTTTTCGAGCGGTAGCATTTCAAATTGTTGATGTTTAGTTGCTTGTGGGGCTAGAGTTCCAGCTCTGGGATCGACGGATCTGGCAACGGAACGTTCGGAATAGGAAGTGTTAGTTGGGGTGTTCTTCGAGGGCCTTTAGGTCAGCTTCGATGCCTTTATGACGTCTGCTAGTCGAGGGGGACTCTTTCGCGTAGGAGCTCGTCTTTAAGTTCTTCTTCTGTTGGAAGGATGGGACAATTGTAGTTGACTGCCTTTTCCGATGAGATCGCAGAGTTCTGCGAGTAATAAATGTTCGGAGCCTCTGTCGTGACCGCCGGAAGATAGGCTCAGTGATATCAGATTTCCTGGGATGGGTCAATTGAGACTGGCCCCTAATGAACTCGATTCATGAGAGGTATGAGGAGGATGATTGAGTGCTATGAGGAGTGGGACCTGATCTGGCATGAATGGCGCATCTGCTGGGTGGCATGTCTGCGTCTGTTCTATCTATTCTTGAGAAGGTGGCCGGGGAGGTGGTGTCTCCGGATCAGCAGGCCTACCTCGATGGGTTTTTCACGGGGTTGAAGAATAGGGGACTGGGCTTTGCCGATGCGGAGCCGGAGGCGGGTCCGCAGCCTAAGAAGAAGGCGAAGGTGATTCCCGAGGAGAAGATGAAGCAGGAACTGCATCCCTTTGATGCCTTTCCCATTCTGCGGAAGCGGGCGAAGGGGAATGAGGCTCCGGAGAAGGAGGACGTCTTTCGGTTTAAGTGGAATGGGCTTTTCTGGTTAGGGCCTGTTCATGAAGGCTACATGTGTCGATTGCGGATGCCTGGTGGGACGGTGTCGTCCTCACAGTTGCGCGAGTTGGCGTCGATCACGGATGACATCGCTTGGGGGTACCTGCAGATCACGACGAGGAACAATTTTCAGGTGCGTGTGGTGAAACCGAAAGACACGCCGGAGTTGATCCGGCGTCTGCAGGATTGCGGGCTGACCTCGCGTGGCACGGGAGCGGACAATTTGCGGAACTTTACGGCGAGTCCGACGGCGGGCTTTGATCCGCATGAGTTGATCGATGTGATGCCGCACATCAAGGACCTGGCGCATTACATTGTGAACAACCAGGAGTTCTACGATCTCCCGCGAAAGTTCAATGTGTCGATGGATGGCGGTGGCTTGTGCAAGGTGGCTGAGGATACGAACGACATCGGATTGCGGGCCATTCAGTTGAGGGAGCCACCTGAAGGCCATCCGCTTCATGGTAAAGTATCTGCGGGTGTCTACTTTAAGGTCTTGCTAGGCGGAGTCACGGGGCATCAGGAATTTGCTGAAGATTGCGGGCTGATTTGTCGACCAGAGGAGGCGACTGATGTCATCGCGGCGTTGACGCGTACCTACATTCGCAATGGGAATCGGAGCAATCGCGGGAAGTCGCGGCTGATCTACTTGCTGAAGGAGTGGGGCGAGGATAAGTACCTTGCTGAGGCGGAAGAGATCTTGGGAGAGCCTTTGCTTCGTTTGGCTACGGATGATGCCTTGATAGACAGGGTGGATAAGCCGGAGGTGCCCCATGCGCATGTGGGGGTGCATGCTCAGAAACAGGCAGGCATGAATTGGGTTGGTGTGTATGTGCCGGTGGGGCTTTTGCAGAGTGAAGAAGCGCGTGTCATCGCAGATGTGTCTGAACGGTACGGTAGCGGTGAGATGCGGTTGACGATCTATCAGAATATCATTATTCCGAATATCCCGGATGATCAGTTGGAGGCGGCCAAGGCGGCTCTGGCAGAGGGAGGCTTGCGTTGCGAGGCGAGCTTGATTCGTGGCGGCGTGGCGGCTTGCACGGGGAATCGCTATTGCAAGTTTGCGAGTTCCGACACGAAGGGGCACGCGCTGGAGGTGGTCGATTACCTTGAGAAGCGAATCACGCTGGACCAACCGGTCAACATTCATGTCACCGGTTGTCCGCACTCATGCGCGCAACATTACATCGGCGATATCGGTTTGTTAGCCTGCAAGGTGAAGGTGGACGAACTTGAGGAGCCTGTGGAGGGCTACCATGTCTTTGTAGGTGGTGGGTTTGGCTCTGAGGAGAAGACCTTGGGGCGCCAACTTTTCAAGGGTGTGCCTGCTGGAGAAGCCTTGAATCGGCGCATGCACGCGCTCCTGATCGCCTATGTGAAACATCGCCAGGCGGAGGAGTCTTTCGTCGGTTTCACGACGCGGCATGACATCGATGCGCTAGAGACCTTGGTGTTGGGGGAAGAAGAAGTGGCTGCATGAACCAGCTCACGCTCATTGATGAGCTTCTGCTGGACCAGCAGGCGTTGACGGCTGTTGAGCGTTTCTCGCAACGGCACGCGGAGGTGAGTTCGCCGATTCAGGAGCGTTTCTATAAGGAACTCATCCCGCTATCGGCTCCGAAACCTGGTGAGCAGTATGGATTTGAAGTCGATCTAGAAGCATGTAGCGGCTGTAAGGCCTGTGTCAGTGCGTGCAATCATCTCAATGGGCTGGACCCTGAAGAATCGTGGCGTGATGTGGGCGTGCTCGTTGGCGAACGCCAAGGCGTGGCTACTCAACAAGTGGTGACGACTGCCTGCCATCACTGTTCGGATCCTGCTTGCGCGAATGGTTGTCCTACCTTGGCTTATGAGAAGGACGCGAAGACGGGCATTGTGCGTCACCTTGATGATCAATGCATGGGCTGCCGCTACTGCGAGTTGAAGTGTCCTTACGAAGTGCCAAAGTACAATGATCGGCTAGGCATTGTTCGCAAGTGCGACATGTGTCAGTCCCGATTGGCAGAAGGTGAAGCGCCTGCTTGTGTGCAGGCTTGCCCGAACCAGGCCATCCGGATTCGTATGGTGCCGCAGGAGGGGCCTGACGTTGGTGAGCGTCTTCTCCCTGGCACCGTTGACTCTAGATACACGAAGCCGACGACGGTTTACACGCACTTGGATACCTCGGCCAATCAAGTGCCAGCAGATGCCGATCGTCTGCGTCCAGCCCATGGTCACTTCCCGCTCGTTTGGATGCTTGTCCTGGTGCCGATGAGCGTGGGAATCTGTGTTGCGGTTTGGCTAGGCGGTTCAGAGGATCTTCCTGCGCTGGTCTTAAGCGCGATCTTCGGCGGGCTCGGTCTTGTTGGCAGTGTCTTGCATTTAGGTCGACCGAGTCAGGCATGGCGTGCCTTCCTCGGTTGGCGGCGCTCTTGGTTGAGTCGCGAGATCATCGCTTTCAATCTGTGGATCGGTGCATTGACAGGATTTCTCGGCTCGGTTTGGTTAGGCATTCCTGCTGTGATCACGCAATTGCTAGGAGCGAGTGCGGCTGCTCTCGGCGTTGTTGGGCTGATTGCGTCGGTCAATGTGTATGCGGACACTCGCCGACCGTTCTGGCGCCTTTCATCTACGCTGGGTAGATTCTTCGGGACTGCCCTGAGCGCTGGGCTTTTATTCTCTCCTGCACCTTTCCTCGCGGTCGTCTCTATCGTGTTTTTGATCGGAATGGAGTTGAGTATCCTGTTTGAGCCAAGTGAAACGGAACAACGGTCCAGTGACCTCATGCGTGGTCCACTTCGTTTCACCGTCTGGCTACGGCTTCTGACGGTCTTAGCATTCGTGGGTTTTGCTGTTTCTGGAGACAGCCCATGGATGGCACTGAGTGTCCTGACGCTTACAGAAATAGCAGCGCGGTCTCTCTTCTTTCGCGCGGTCGATGAACCCAAGATGCCTGGTATCTGATGACGGTGAAGCTTCCTAAATGGCGTGCCTTTGACGGGCCTCTCACAGAACAACTTCTCCGCGAGCCGGGTAGCTTTGGCCTCGGCCAAGTGCCCGTGCACATGAAACCGGACGCGACGACGACGAGCGTGTGCGGCTATTGCTCGACCGGCTGTGCGCTTAACATCCACCTCAAAGAAGGGGAGGCCGTCAACCTGACACCGGAGGCTGCTTATCCGGTGAATCTTGGCATGGCTTGCCCCAAAGGGTGGGAAGCGTTGGAGCCGCTGGGAGCTTCTGACCGTGCGATGACGCCGATGTACCGGGCGTCACGAGAGGCTCCTTTGGAACCGATTTCATGGTCAGAGGCTGCGCGAATCTTCTGCGATCGCATGAGGGAAACTCTCGGCAATCATGGCGAGGAGTCAGCAGCCTTTCTGAGTACGGGGCAGATTTGCACTGAGGAAATGGCCTTATTAGGGAGCTTCGCCAAATTCGGCATGGGCGTGCGTCACGGCGATGGAAACACGCGGCAATGCATGGCGACCTCCGTGGTGGCCTACAAACAGGCCTTCGGGTTTGACGCGCCACCATACACGTATGCGGATTTTGAGGAATCCGATGTGATCGTACTGATCGGTTCCAATCTTTGTATCGCGCATCCCATCATGTGGCAGCGGGTGCTACAGAACAAACGCTCGCCTGAAATCATTGTCATAGACCCGAGGACGACCGAGACGGCTGCGCAGGCGACGAGCCATTTGCCGCTGCGACCGAAATCTGATTTGACGCTTTTCTATGGATTGGCACATCTCATCATTCGAGAAGGCTGGGTGGATCAAGCCTATGTGGACGCGCATACCACGGGATTTGAGTCCTTTGCCACTCATGTGAAGCCGTTCGATCCGGAGACTGTCGCTGTGGTGAGCGGCCTCTCAGAAGAGGTAATCTTTCAATTGGCTAAGTCGATTGGCACCAAAGAACGCGTTTCCTTCTGGTGGACGATGGGCGTAAACCAAAGCTACGAGGCCACGCGAACGGCTCAGGCTATCATCAATCTTGCGCTGATGACAGGAAACGTTGGCCGACCTGGCACGGGTGCGAACTCAATCACTGGCCAGTGCAATGCCATGGGTTCGAGGTTGTTTAGCAATACGACGAATTTGTTAGGCGGGCATGACTTCGCCAACCCTGAGCACCGGGAGAAAGTTGCCAGGACCTTGGGTATTGATCCCGCCCGCATTCCTGATGGTCCGAGCAAGGCCTATGATCAGATCATCGATGGGATCGAGACGGGGGATACTCGAGCTCTCTGGATGATTGCGACGAATGGCGTTCATTCATGGGGGAATCGGGAACGCATGCGTACGCTGATGGCAAAGTTAGATTTCCTCGTCGTACAAGACATGTACACGAGCACGGATTCTGCGCAAATGGCCGACCTGCTGTTGCCCGCGGCGGGCTGGGGCGAGAAAGAGGGGACGTTCATCAACTCAGAGCGCCGCGTGGGCGTGACGAAGAAAGTGAAGCGAGCGCCGGGACAGGCACTGGCAGATTTTCATATCTTCCGCTACTTGGCCAAGACTTGGGGATGCGGAGATTGGATCGATCACTGGGAGTCTCCGGAGGCCGCATTCACTATTCTCAAAGAGCTAAGCCGAGAGCAACCCTGCGACATTACGGGGATCGGAAGCTATCATGACATCGATGACGCCGGTGGTAGGCAATGGCCTTGCCTGAAGGGAGAGTTAGATTTCGAACAGCCGGAACGACGACTGTTCGCGGACGGGCAATTCTACACCGAAGATAAGCGCGCTAAATTCCTCTTCGATGAGGTTCAGGCTAATCCTGAATCCACGAGTGAGTCGTTTCCCCTTACGCTCCTAACGGGTCGTGGTACTTCTGCTCAATGGCACACTCAAACGCGCACGGAGAAGTCGGGCGTACTGTGTCGCCTCTATCCAGAGGATGCTTACGTGGAAATGCATCCTTCCGATGCAGAGGTTTACGGCTTGAAGGTGAATGCTAGCGTGCGCGTGCGCTCGCGGCATGGGGAAGTTGCTGTACGACTTGTCGTGACGCCGACCGTTGGAAGGGGGCAGCTTTTCATGCCGATGCATTATGTAGAAACGAACAGGCTGACGAATCCCACGGTGGACCCGCACTCGCGCCAGCCGAGCTACAAGGCCTGTGCGGTCGCCATTGCGACGTAAGATCATGCTTCGGTCCCAGAAATGGTGCGCGATACAGGATTTGAACCTGTGACATCCTGCGTGTGAAGCAGGCGCTCTACCCCTGAGCTAACCGCGCATTTGTCCTGGCGGACTGGACGGCGAAACTAGGCCGATTCCAAGATACGCGCAAGGGCTAAAAAGGGCTCGCGATTCCGGGGGGCGGTGCTTGGCTGCGAGCATGAGTCGGCCCGCTATTTCTAATGTCCTCGCAGAGCGTTATGCCACAGCGCCTATGCGCGATCTGTGGTCAGCGGAGGGACGGATTGTCCTTGAGCGTGAGTATTGGATCGCGGTTATGAAGGCGCAACGAGAGCTAGGGCTGGACATTCCAGAGAGTGCGATCGCCTCCTACGAGAAGGTTAAGGACACGGTGAATCTAGACGCCATAATGGAGCGTGAGCGGGTCACGCGGCACGATGTGAAGGCGCGGATTGAGGAGTTCAATGACCTCGCTGGGGAGGAGCATATTCACAAAGGCCTCACGAGTCGTGACTTGACCGAGAATGTGGAACAACTCCAAGTGTATCGGGCTTTGTTAGAAATTCGCCGCAAAGCGGTGGCGGCCTTGGAGGGGCTTTCCAAACGGGCCCAACAATGGCGTGATCTTGTTGTGACCGGGCGCACGCACAATGTAGCGGCGCAAACGACGACGTTTGGGAAACGGCTGGCGATGTTTGGTGAGGAATTGATCGTGCAATGCCAGGCTTTGGAAGATCTGATCGGGCGTTATGCGGCGCGTGGTTTGAAGGGTGCCGTGGGAACTCAGCTTGATCAGTTGAGCTTGTTTCAGGGCGATGCTAAGAAAGTGAGTGAATTGGAGAAGAAAGTGGTCGCGCATTTGGGCATCCCTCAACAGTTAGACAATGTGGGTCAGGTCTACCCACGCAGCATGGATTTTCAAGTGGTCAGCACCTTGTGTGCGTTGGCGAGTGGCCCTGGCGACTTTGCCAAGACCTTGCGTCTGATGGCTGGCCATGAACTTGCGAGTGAGGGCTTTGCCAAGGGCCAGGTCGGTTCGTCAGCGATGCCGCACAAGATGAACAGCCGTTCGTGCGAGCGCATCAATGGTTTCCACACCCTTCTTAAAGGCTACGTTACGATGGCGTCTGCTCTTGCGGGGGATCAGTGGAATGAAGGCGATGTTTCCTGTTCCGTGGTGCGTCGGGTGATGTTGCCGGACAGCTTCTTTGCGATGGATGGTTTGTTAGAAACGTTCCATGTCGTGCTTGGGCAAATGGACGCTTACCCAGCGGTGATCGACCGTGAGAACACGTATTACTTGCCCTTCCTCATGTCGACGACCTTCCTCATGGAAGCCGTGACGAGCGGCGTGGGGCGCGAAACAGCGCACGAGGCGATCAAAGAACATGCGGTGGCTGCGGTCATGGCGCTGCGCACGGGTGAAGTGCAACAGAATGATTTGTTAGACCGTCTCGCGGCTGATGATCGCTTGGGGATTTCTCGTGATCGTCTTGAGGCGCTGCTCGAAGGTGGGCGTCATGCTTGTGGGAATGCTCAAGCTCAAGTCGATGCCTTTAGTGCTCAAATCGCTGCTTTGCTAGAGAAGCACCCTGAGTCCCAAGGCTACACTCCAGGATCAATTCTCTAAGGGGCTTGTCTTCGTAGGGCGTCGTCATCTATAAGTGGGGATGCGTTTCCTGCTGCTCAATCTGATTGCCCTCATGCCAGTGATGGCGGCAGACTCGCTGCCGACTATTCAGTGGGAGAACGAGTATCTTACGATCGTCCATCCTCAATTGGCGGATCAACCGATCCGCATCCACTATCTGGAGGCCTTCTGCCGTCCTGGATCGACGGACCGCGAATGGAAGGAAACGGTGATTCCTCACAGCACGACAAAACTGGAAGCGAAAGAGCTGGGCACCGTCTCGCTGGAACAACGGCTCGGTGACGGCGTCGTTGTCACGCATCTCATCAAGCCAGTTGCCGACGGCGTTACCTTCGAGGTGTCAGCTTACAATCCCACGAAACACGTTTCAGAAGCGCATTGGGCACAGCCCTGCATGCGGGTGGATCGCTTTGTCGGCCTGCCCATGGTGTCTAGTGGCGAGCACTACCTTCCAAAGTGTTTTCTCTTTCTCAATGATACCCTTACACGCATGCCGACGGCTTCCTGGGCTCAGAAAGCGCTCTACGTTCCCGGCCAAGTCTGGTGCGCGCATGGCGTTGATCGCAACGATGTCAACCCGCGTCCTCTTCATTCTGACACACCGTCAAAAGGCCTCATCGGTTGTTTCTCAGTAGACGAGAAATGGATCCTCGCCATGGCATGGAAACCCTATCAAGAGCTGTTTCAAGGCGTCATCACTTGCTTGCACTCCGACTTCCGTATCGGAGGCTTGAAGCCAGGGGAGACGAAAGAAATCTTTGGGCGAGTGTATCTGATAGAAGGAGGCGAGGAAATGCTTATCAAGGCCTACGAACGCGATTTCGCATTAGGCAGTTAGCCAATCGTCTGGTAGTAGTGGGCAACGCGACTCTTAAAAGCCTGCCACTTGCGGCCAGGGCGACCGTTCGTCATGAGGAAGTGTGGGCAGTTCTTGTTAGGCGGATGTTTTCCCCAGCGAGGCCAATGGTAGTGTGGCACCACGTTGTTGAGTGGAATGCCGTTTCTCTTCATGAGATAGGCCGTGAGTTTGGCGGTACGGTCTAACGTTCTTTCACGATTGTTGCCGCGATGCTCACACATTTCGATGCCGATGCTGTGCTTGTTCCCCGGACCATCGTGATCGGCATGGTTGCCCTTCTTGTTCGTCGACATGTGCTGGATAGCGACGCTGTCTTGCACGGTGAAATGCCAAATTATCCGGCCCAGCGCTCGATTCTGAAGCGCCCGCGCATGCGCATAGGCGTCACCCGTGTAGTTCTGGGTGCTGTGGATCGTAATGTAACGCGGCCGCATTGAGCTGAAGCTTCGCGACACGAAATCACGCCGAAGATTCACTTGGCGAAGCATGCCGCTCGTGCTGGTGCGTGCTCCGCTCGGCGTGCTATAAGACGATGGCGATCTTGAGTTGTTGTCCCGCTTCGGCTTTGGTCCGTACTGTTTGTTCGACTCGCAAGCAGCAATGATGACAAGAGGCAACAAAGCAGCAATCAGATGGCAGCGCATACCTTCTACTTTCTATGAAATTACTCACCTTTCAACTCCATCTCTGGTCCTTTGTAGCCGTCACCCTCGTCCACGGGCAGGATGTGAAGCTCAGCACCGACATTATGGCGCTCCCAAGCCGCATCGCCTTCGGTTCCTGTGCAGATCACGAGAAACCACAGCCTATTCTGCGCGATGTCGTTGGCCGTAGGCCGGACGTCTTCGTTTATCTGGGAGATAACATCTATGGCGATACCGAAGACATGGAGGTCTTGAAGGCTAAGTATGGGCAGTTAGGAGCCAAGCCTGAGTTCCAAGCGCTGAGGGCGGTTGTGCCTACGTTGGCGATCTGGGATGATCATGACTACGGGGCCAATGACGCGGGCAAGGAGTATCCGAAGAAGGAAGACAGCCGAGGGATCTTTCTCGACTTCTGGCAGGTGCCTACGGACAGTGCACGGCGTTCGCACCTTGGCATCTATCACAGCCACTTGTTTACGGAGAATAGTCGTACCTTGCAGATCATCTTGTTAGACACTCGCACGTTTCGTGATCCGCTGGCCCACAACACGGTGTCGGCCTGGAAGAACGATTACCATCCGGATACCAATCCAGACAAGACGCTGCTTGGAGAGATTCAGTGGAAGTGGCTTGCCGAAGAACTTCGCAAACCGGCAGATGTGCGCATCATTGCCTCTAGCATTCAGTTCGGCCATCAGCACAACGGCTGGGAATCGTGGACCAACTTGCCTCACGAGTTGCTCAAGATGATCTCGACGATCCGAGATGCCAAGGCGAACGGCGTGGTCTTCATCTCAGGCGATGTGCACTGGGGGGAAATCTCGGTGCTCGATGTCGAAGGTCTCTACCCACTGCATGACGTCACGGCTAGCGGACTCAACAAAGACTGGGACGATGTGGAGCCTAACCAGAATCGACATGGCCCCGTGGTGCGCGAGTTCAACTTCGGCATGATCGAGATCGATTGGATAGTAACTGATCCTGTCATTGCTCTATCTATCACCGATGTGCACGGCAAGACTCGCGTGACTAAGCGCCTACCGCTGAGTACCTTGGCCATTGGGAACGAGCCCTCGAAAGCGGACTGAGCCAGGGGGGCGAAGTTCGAAGATGTTGTCCGTGCTCGCGCCGAATTGCGGTGGGATTGGAAAATCTTTCCAGGTTGGGTCGTGGCCTAGACGCATTTGCCAACGACCCATGAGAGAGAAAGCATCACCGTTTGGATGACGAAGTTCCGGGGCGCTGCTTTCCTCGACGAGCTCTTTGGAACTGCCTTTCATGTGGATGGCCAAATGATTGAGTTGTCCGAAGAGAAGCTGCTCACTCTTGAGATAGTGGGATGTTAGTAAAGTGCCATTGAGGTAGACTTCGGCACTTTCACCAAAGCAGTCTAACTGAAGTTTTAACGGTCGTTCTTTCCAGGAGTCGGGCAGGAGGATGAGCGCACGCCACCAGGAGGCATCGCTGTTGTCAGGTATCTCTTCCAGGGCCTGGGGTACGGTTTTGACAATCCAATGGCGATCGGATCGCGAAGACAACCCGGGCATCGTCTCAGGAACGGCCTGCCCCGTGAGCCAAAAGCAGCTATTGAAGGCCGCGCGGTGTGAGCCGGTCCAAACGACGAATGCTCCATCGTCACGCACCTCAATAAGAGCCCTGTGTTCGCTTCCCTTAAGAACAGGGTGATCATCGCTTACCATCTCGCCCGCAAGGATGACATCTTCAAGTCGAATGATAGGGCGACCTGTTGCTTCCATGGCGGCTAACGGTTTACTCATGACATAGTAGAGGTCAGCATTGTCGAGGTCCGATCCTTCACCACTCAAATGATGAACCTGGAAGTCGTGGCGCAAACTTTCGGTGACCATCGACGCCGTTTCTACTGGAGCGAGGAGGCCAACGGTGACTCGGCGATCATTGCGGAAGCGGAATGGCTGCTCGCCGATGACTTGATCACTGGTGACGGTCGGGCAAACCCAACGCTCAATGTGCTCGATGACGAGATCAATGCCTGCGAAGTGACTGACATAAGGCCAGTCATTGGGGTCATACATGACATCCGTCATGTCCCGCATGAGCACGACTTCTTTGCCAGTGCGCTTCATTTGGCGAAGACCAAAGGGACGGCCTAGCACGCACATATTTGTGTGAACACCTACCAGAACGACTTGTTTGATCTCCTTATCCTCTAAGACGCCCCAAACGACATCGCCTTCTGCAGCGATGAAGTCGCGCTCGTCATCGATCGTGAGCATTTCGGTCTGGCGTTTCCATGGCGTCCCAGGGTTGCGTTCGATGGACTTCAAGTAATCTGCCCAGCGGGCGTGCGCCTCTAAATCGTCATCCTCGCCCCCGTCTGATTGATCGATCGGGTAGGTCGCTTGCTCCTCTTCGGGAATCCGGTGGCACCACTCGGTGATGCCCTTTGGAGAGTGGTGGTCGTCTAGAGGGATCGCCAGGGCGCGCTGACGTGCGGGGTGCTCTTCATAGAAAGGCATGCAATCACTCGGCGCATGGATAATAGTCGCGCCGCGTCGCCGTGCTTCTGCGAGAACCTCATTTAACCTCGGTGCAAATTCCCTCAGACGCTGCACCGCGTTCACACTGTGGTGGTAGTCCCACATGTCACAGACGATGAACGCCGTCTTCTCAGCATCCCAAACCTTCTTTTCAAAGGTGGAGGCTAGCTGCTCTCGCGAGCGCAAGGTCCACTCGAAGGGGCTCGCTTCAGCAGTGGAAGTCGACATGATCGTAGAAGTGAGAATTCCGAATAGAAGAACCGAACGTTGCCTCATGGCGGAGTCTAGCACCGTTCTTTCAAATGTCAGGCGCCGTTGTTAGAAGAGAGCTTCCATCGTAAGCTCTGCTGCGATGAGTTCGTGAAAGCCAGCGTTCTTCTTGCATCCATAGGTGGTGACCATGAGAGGAAGGATTGACTTTCGTGTGCGGGAGACTTCTCGAAAGACGTGGAGCTTCCTGCGAAGTTCTTCCGCGTAACGCTTATCGATGGTGAACGTATCTTCGGTGAACTTTATCTCGCAGACGTTGATGCTGCCATCGTCACGATCGCTGAGGAGATCGATCTGAGCGCTGGGAAGATCGCCGTCTTTCTTGGCAGTGTGTTTTCAACTGGCGATTTTCGTATGTACGCCTGAAATTCCGAGGGCTTCTTCGAGCTTGTTTACGTGGCGATGACAGAGGCCTTCAAAGGCGTAGCCACTCCACGCTCGCCATTTGGGAAAGTTCCTCACGGTCAGCCAGTGTCCAGCTTTCTGGGTAGACTTGCCCTTCATCCACTTGAGATAGAAATAGGAGAATTCATCGATGAGTCGATAGACCACAGCTTTGCGCGCCTTTCCCCATTCTGGCATGGGCTGGATGAAGCCAGACTCCTCTAGATCCGTTAGATATTTCGTGAGCGTGCCACCCGAAGGGAGCTTGGTTGCTTCGGCAATGCTTTGACGAGTGAGCCCTTGTGGCTTGGAGGCAAGGGCTTCGATGATGGTGATATGACGCTCTACATGGTCAAAGAGTGCGTGATAGATGTTCGCGAATTCGTAATGCAACGCGCCATCTGGTTGGAAGCATAGTGCATCGATACTCTGGGCGGCGGATTGAGAGGGATTCAACTCCTTTAGGTAGTGTGGCACGCCACCACGTGTCATGTAGAGTTCTAGCTGGTTTTTGCGTCCCCATTTGCTGTTGAGGGATTTCACGTATTCCTCAACTTAAGTTAGGGTGAATGGTGCCAAACGAATCCGCCGAGTGACGCGGTTGTGCAGGCCGCCTTTGCTACGGATCACCTTGGTCAACATCCAAGCGGCGGCAGAGCCACAGACCACCACCAGCAGGTGCGATTGCTTTGCGGCCCAGCCATTCCAGAAATATTCAAACGCTGGTAGGAAACGAGATCGTGTTGAGGCCAACCAGGGCAATTCATCAAAGAAGAGTCGCGAGGTTGCTTAACTGGTCTGCCAGTGAGGCGTCGTAGGATCCTGTCATCTCAAAGCGCATCAGCGGAGCGAAGTGCGTGCGGATGAGGAAGGTCTTTCCAATCCGGCGATGACTATAGACAGCGAGGAGTTCAGGATTTCCTGAATCAACCAGGCGATCACTTGATCGCGAAGCAATCCTATCGAAGGCTTCAATTCATCGAACAGCATGAGTATGTCTGACCAGGTGTCGACTTCTGTATCACTATCTGCAGGGAGATTCGCAAGGGCGTGGCCAAGCAATGCCCTAACCATTTGGTCAACAGTATCTAACTTATCTCTAGCCAGAAACTTCATTTGTTCGCGAGTCTTCTCAGTAGCCGCAGCAGACTACCCTGCGTCACTTCCAGAAACACCAACCGCAGCCGGGTCGATTTCAAATCTTGCACGCAGGATAGCCTGGCTCTTAAGGAGCGTGTCCAACTGTTCAGAAGTCTCAGCGAAACTCTGGATAGTCGTCGTCAGTGTGGCTC
This sequence comes from uncultured Verrucomicrobiales bacterium, assembly GCA_938082635.1. Classification (GTDB taxonomy): domain Bacteria; phylum Verrucomicrobiota; class Verrucomicrobiia; order Verrucomicrobiales; family DEV007; genus JAACDM01. The sequence goes on along the minus strand of CALLLI010000198.1, from coordinate 19,979 downwards.
CCTGCTCAGCAATGGAGATGCGCAGAACTGCGGGCTCTTCCGTGGTCGCCGTTATCTCCGATTGTGACAGCGTGATCAGCCGATGGAAATGAAACATGTTTGCCGTGAGCCAATCAATAGCCTCATTCTCAGAGCCCACTTGCTCGGCTTGTCCCGTGACGACCAGATTGTCGACCAAGGTTGCGTTCACTAGCTCCAATCCAACCTCGTTCTGATAGTAGTGCCGAGTGAGGCGCTGACTGAGATCCTCAAAGTCCTTGAATAGCAGGGAGGCGGGCTTCTCCAAGCGGAAGATGCCGGGCTGATGCAACTGGATCGCTGCGGAGATGCGATCACTATCGCTATCGCACGGGTGAGTGTCAAAGAATCCTGTCGTCGCCGTTTACTGAGAATCCGCCACCGATTTGATCACTTCCTCCGGCAACGCGTCGGTCTGAATACGTCCTAGTTGAGGAAGATTCCAACTTAGTTTCCGCTCATTCCAGGACTCTTGAACCAATTGAAGCGCGTGTGAAGAATCGATGACTAACAATTGCAATCGATGCGATGTCTTGGTGAAGGTCTCACTCCCGGCAAACCGCTACCTCGTAGCTATCGGCGTCATACTCCATCAGCCTCAGAGCAAAGCAGCTGATGACATGACCAACATGCATGAGGCACCAGAGGATCCGTCGACTGAGCCATACAAAGAAGCGGGCAATGTGGAGAATGATACTGATCCAACCGTCCCAGTTCTCAGCTTCCTCCAACTTCACGTCCTACGAGTCCCTCTCATAAACGACTCGTGCAAATCATTCATTCACACTGCGAACAATGCAAATGAGGAGCATGCCCAAGCCTTGCACAAAGTGACCGAACTCATGGGCAAGGACTCCGCCAAAGGAGCGCATGTTCATTCCCGCTACCAATGGTAGTCCAATGACGAGCTTTAGATCTTTGGCAAAGAGGCTCAACCAGCCACGTCGAAAGGCGGCGGCTGCATTGACGTCTGTGTTCAACTCAATCTCCCGAGGTTCGGAGGCACCGACCGCACGACAGAGTTTCTCGACAAAGAGTTCTAAGTCAGGTTTCTCGCCAGGACGTAGCACGAAGGGCTTGCTCGTCTGCGGCTTGCGCGCGAGGAGCAGGGCGGGCGTGAGAACGAAGAAGCAGATCACGCCCACCACCAGCGGGGTAATGTTAGAAAACACGGCAGCACGGCCACCCACATCGTCAAAGAGCGCTAGATTCTCTGTAGCATGATAGTAAACTCCCCAACCCACGAGTCCGACGATGCCCACGTAGATCAAGGGTAGCAGCACCATCATGAAGGCGACTAAGGTCAGCGCGAGCTGGTAGATCACCGAAACGCGATTCGGTTTCAGTTTGTCTTTCTCAAAGGCATCTTGAATGCCATGCACGGTTTTCTCTATTACTGACAGTGCGCGGAAGACTAACGCTAGTGAACTAGAGAGTGCAGGCCTAAGGCTCCTGCAAGTTGGCTTCGCCCCACACTTGATGATTGCTCCGAGGCAGCCTAGCGTAGGCCATGCGAACCCTTGCAATCGGCGACATTCACGGCTGCCTCCGTTCTTTAGAGCAGCTGGCGATCTACGTCGGCTTTCGTGAGGATGATGTCATCGTGACGCTGGGCGATTATGTGGATCGCGGGCCTGACTCGAAAGGGGTGATCGATTTCCTGCTGAGTTTGCGAGAAACTTGCGAGGTGGTGGCTTTGCGAGGGAATCACGAGATCATGATGCTGGAAGCAGTGGATTCGGAAAGCTCCCTGAGCAGCTGGCTTGGCTTTGGGGGAAAGGAAACGTTGGCCTCTTACGGCTCGAGTTTCGACGATGTGCCGGAAGATCATTGGAAGTTTATGAAGAAGGCGAAGGCGACGCATGAGACGGCCAAGCATTTCTTTGTGCATGCCAATGCGGATCCCTCCGCGCCGATCTACGCTCAGCCAGATGAGATGCTTTACTGGCAACGGTTCGGTAAACCACGCCCGCATGTTTCCGGCAAGACGATGGTCTGTGGGCATACGATCCAGTGCACGGGTGAACCTCTGAACGTAGGGCATGCGATCTGCATCGACACATGGGCTTATGGCAAGGGCTGGCTTACCTGCCTCGATGTGGAGACTGGGAACTACTGGCAAACGAACGAGCAAGGTCAGCGTCGTGCGGCTAAGTTGTAAGGGAAGTCTCTTCTGGACGCAGGTGCCAATGGCGTCACCTTGTAAGAAGTGACTGCCTCGCCTAACCAAGCGCCTGAATTGCTAGCCCCTGCGGGAAACTGGGACTGCGCCAAGGCGGCGGTCGCTTGCGGGGCAGATGCGATCTACTTTGGCCTGCCGGAGTTCAATGCGCGCCTTCGTGCTGACAATTTCACTAATAAAGATTTACCGGAGTTGATGCGCTATTTGCATGAGCACGGCGTGCGTGGCTTCGTCACGATGAACACGCTCATCTTCGCGGGTGAACTTGCTCAGGCAGAGGCGCAGTTGCTTCACATGGACGCTTGCGGGGTGGATGCGATCATTGTGCAGGATCTTGGCGTGGCGCATCTCGCTTCGAAGTTAACTCCTAAGTTAGAGCTGCATGCGTCAACGCAGATGACTATCAGCTCGCCGGAGGGTTTGGACTTTGTGCAAAGCTTGCTGCCGCTCACACGGGCGGTGCTTGCTCGCGAGCTGTCTCTTGACGAGATCAAACGCTTTCCCAAAGAAGGGAGCGTGCCGCTTGAAGTGTTTGTGCATGGCGCGCTGTGTGTTGCCTATTCGGGGCAGTGTCTGACTTCAGAATCCCTGGGCCAACGCTCGGCCAATCGCGGAGAATGCGCACAAGCTTGCCGTATGCCTTACACTCTAGTCGTTGATGGCGAAGAGCGTGAACTTGGTGAAGTGCGCTATCTGCTCTCGCCTCAGGACCTGGCTGCGGTCGACCTGATTCCGGCTCTGATCGAAGCAGGAGTGGTCTCTTTCAAGATCGAGGGACGTCTAAAATCACCTGAATATGTCACTGCAGTGACGAGCGTTTATCGCAAGGCGATCGATGAGGCCCTGGTAACTCAGGAGGATCGATACGCTCTTGAGATGACCTTCTCACGAGGCCTTTCAAATGGCTGGCTGGAAGGAACGAACCATCCGCGTCTCACACATGGTCGGTTTGGAAAGAAGCGCGGTGCTCTGTTAGGTAAGGTGACTCAATCTGGCAATGGGTGGTTCGAATTCGATTCAGCAGGAAACGTCCCGTTGGCCGTGGATGACGGCATCGTCTTTGATTCTGGCGAGGATCGCAATGAGGAGCAGGGCGGGCGTGTGTGGAAGCTGCAGGGTCAGCGCATTCACCTACTGCGACGCTCCCAGGTAGACTGGGAACGCGTGAAGCCCGGGCAGAAGATTTGGAAGACGGACGATCCCGTTCTCAATAAGGAGCTGAAGCAGCGGTGGAAATCGGCTCGGCCTGAGAAGAAGCGGTCCAAGTTGAATGTGGTGGTGTTAGGCAAGGCAGGCGAGCCTTTGAAGTTGTCTTGTGGCGCTCTAGAAGTTTTAAGCGAACGCCCGTTGGAGACCGCCGAGAAACGCCCGCTCGATGACGCCTTTCTCAGGAAGCAACTCGGTCGACTGGGCGATACAGATTATGAACTTGGCGACGTCGAGAATCGCTTGAAAGGCGACGTGATGCTACCAGTCTCGGCAATCAATGAGTTGCGTCGGCGGTTGGTCGACATGCTAGAAAAGGACCCCGCGCCGGTAGTCGAAACGGTCAATCGCCCTACGCTTCGCGAACTTCTTCCGCAGCGTGAGCCTGCATCTGCACAGTCTTCCAAACTCTCGGTGTTGTGTCGTAGCCTCGCACAGATCGAAGCCGCCTTGAAGGCTAATATTTCGACGATTTATTGTGATTTCGAAGACCTCCGCCGCTACTCGGATGTGGTCAACGTCGTCCGTGAGCACGAGGGGCAGAGTAAGATCTACCTTGCCACGCCACGGATTCAGAAGTCGAAAGAGTCGGGCTACTTCAAACTGATCGCAGCAACCGAGCCGGACGGCATTCTTCTTCGCAATCTGGGTGGTATTCGTTGGTTCGAGGAGCATTCAGCCCTGCCACTAGTGGGAGACTTCTCTCTCAATGTGTCGAATCCTTTGACGGCTCAGCTTCTCATGGAGAGGACGCGCTTCGATTACCTAACCATTTCTTATGACCTTAACATCGCGCAGGTTCTTGACCTCCTGAGAGCAGCCAGCCCGGACTGGTTCGAACTGACATTACACCAGCACATGCCGATGTTTCACATGGAGCACTGCGTCTTCTGCACCTTCATGTCAGAGGGAACCGACTACAATGATTGCGGTCGACCCTGTGAGAAACACAAAGTGCAGCTCAAAGACCGCATTGGCCAACTCCACACGCTCACTGCTGATGTGGGGTGTCGGAACACGCTCTTCAATGGACGTGCCCAGACCGGAGCGCGCTATGTCAAAGATTTGCAGGCAGTGGGACTGTCACGCTTTCGCTTGGAGTTTCTGACTGAAACGTATGATGAGGCCTTCCGGACGATTCGTCACTATCAAAAGCTCCTGGGCGGTGAGGCTTCGGTGCTCTCGACCTTGAACCATCTTGAAGCGACTGAAAGATTAGGAGTGACGGAAGGGACTCTTCGCGAGTCCCTTTAGTTAGCCTAGTCGCCTCAGAGGCGGTCTCCTGAAGAATCGACTGATTTCGACATCCTTGTGATGCGATTACACAGACTTATTTGGTGATTTCCGTGACACCGTCATTAAAATTACCATAACTAGGGAGTAGCTATGAAGCCTGCCCGATTTCTCCTGATCACTTCTTGTGAGCGGGTTCCCGCTAGAAGCTTTCGCTGGGGTATCCTTAACGCAGCCACTAGTGGATGAAGCGTCGCCGGCTTCAGGTGCCCCTGTGCCTTCAGGTTGGTTCGCTCCGCTGCATACCACGGTTGATGTGATCGATTCGCAGCGTTTCTTCAAGGGCTTCAAACTCGCAGATGATCCCTGGCTCTGGACTCAAGTGGATCTCATGACGTATCCATTTCACGTCTACGCGATGATCGGCGAAGCGGAAAACGGCTACGATGAGCTCAACGTTGGGGTCGGCTACTTGCTCGACCTGGTCGAGACCCTCAAGCTCCGGCTCGGCTTCGAGTGGAACAACGTCGATGTGATCCTCAGCCTGCCTCTCAAGATCAATGAGCACTGCACGTTGACCGGCATCCTTGAATACAACGAACCCCTCGCCGCGACTGACTTCATTGAAGATCAAACGTTATCGGGAGGGGTACCGTTACGTTTCGAATTTTAAGGAAGCTTACTTCGCTTCGAAGGCGTCCTTGGCGTCTTCTGGGCGAGCTTCTTCGCTGCCTTTCCAGTCACCGAAGTCAGCACCTTCTTTGATCCATCTCTCAAGGATCTTCTTCTGATCGTCCGTCAACACATCGCCTTTAGGAGGCATGAAATCGTCATGATCTTCGTCGAGCATGGTGCGCTGGAGGATGGAGCTTTCTTCGGGCTTGCCTGGGACGACGATAGCGTTGTCATCACTACCTTTGACGATCCCGAAGGCTGCATCAAAGCGCAGGCCTGCCTTTGGCTTCGTTGGGCGAGTCCGGCCTTCTTTGATGTAGGGAGCCTTGTGGCAATTCACGCAGCTATTCTTTATAAACGGATAGACGTCCTTCTCGAAGTTCACTTTAGCGTCGTCTTGGGCGACCAACGCGCTGAAACAGCCTGATAATACCAATAATTGAGTTGTTCTGACCACAGTCTTCATAGTTGAGATTAGTTAAGACGGCCGTGAGGCGATGACAAGTGAACATCGTTCGCGCTGGCGCGTTGCGGCGAGAACGGTCTAGTTTGTTCCCATGATACCGCTGTTCATCGCTCTGGGTTCGTTGGTCCTCTATATTATCGCCTACCACACCTATGGGCGCTGGCTTGCGCGAACGATCTTCAAGCTTGATCCCAACGCCGTCATGCCCAGCGTGGCCTTGAACGATGACAAAGACTTCGTGCCGACGAACAAGTCCGTTCTCTTCGGTCACCATTTCACGTCCATCGCGGGAACAGGACCCATCGTGGGACCGGCTATTGCGGTGATCTGGGGTTGGTTGCCCGCGCTGCTTTGGGTGCTCTTTGGGTCCATTCTCTTCGGCGCCGTGCATGACTTTGGATCGCTCGTCATCTCCATGCGGAACCGTGGGCAAACGGTTGGTGACATCGCGGGCCGTGTGCTCACCCCGCGCGTGCGCGTGCTGTTCCTCCTTATTCTCTTCATGGCGCTGACCATTGTGTTAGCTATCTTCGGCCTGGTCATCGCAGTCGTCTTTAAGAGTTACCCCGCAGCGATCTTTCCGTGCCTCGTGCAAATTCCCCTCGCCATGATCATCGGCGTGTGGTTGCACCGCAAAGGGGTTCATTTGCTAGTGCCATCTCTCATCGCGCTGGGACTGATGTATATCACAGTGGGGTATGGTAATGTCAGTTGGTTGGCGGGTTTCAATACGAGTTTGGCTGCTTGGCCGCTCACCACTTGGGTAGTGGTCTTGCTGGTCTACAGTTACATCGCCTCCGTCTTGCCTGTGTGGATGCTGCTCCAGCCGCGAGACTTCATTAATAGTCTGCAGTTGCTCTCAGCGCTGGCCTTGGTCGTCATCGGGCTTGTCGTGGCCGCGACGATAGGAGGAGCGCCCGTCGGCGATGTTCGTCCTCCGCTTGAACTTGCTGCGCCTGCCTACAACGCTTCCGCTCCGGGGGCGCCGTTACTCTTTCCGTTCCTCTTTATTACCATCGCGTGTGGGGCTGTTAGTGGATTTCATTGCCTTGTTTCCTCTGGCACTTCTAGCAAACAGCTTAAGTGTGAAACCGACGCCCAATTCATCGGCTATGGCTCGATGCTGACCGAGGGATTCCTCGCCGTTATTGTCATCCTCGCTTGCGCAGCAGGCCTTGGGCTGGGCGTGGCGGGAGCCGACGGCGCGACCTTGTTAGGCACTGAGGCCTGGGCTTCACGCTATGGTAATTGGAAAGCACTTGGTCTTCCTCAGAAAGTGGGAGCCTTCGTCGACGGCTCGGCCAATTTCATGAAGGCACTCGGATTGGGCAGTGGCTTTGCTGTCGCCTTGATGGGGGTGCTTGTGGCATCCTTCGCCGCGACCACGCTCGACACGGCCTGTCGTTTGCAACGCTATGTCATTCAGGAACTTGCCGGCACGTTCATCAAACGCCAGCCGATCACCACACCTAAGCCTGGCATCGCGTTGACAGCCAATCCACTCACTTGGCTAACAAACAAACACGGTGCCACCATCTTCGCCATCGTGTTAGCCGGAGCCATGGCCTACACGCCAGGTGGTCCTGGCAAAGGTCCCGGGACAGGAGGGCTTCTCTTGTGGCCGTTATTCGGGGCGACCAATCAGTTGTTAGGCGGGCTCGCGTTCCTCGTGATCACGTTCTGGATGTGGCGGCGCCGTTTGCCTATCTGGTTTGTCGCCATCCCGACGGTATTCATGCTCATTCTCCCTTGTTGGGCCATGCTCCATCAGCTCTTCGTGCAGGCCGTCGGCTCTGATCAAGGCTGGATTGCCATGAAGAGCTGGCACCTTGTGTTCATCGCCTTTGCGACCATCGCCTTGGAGATCTGGATGATCTTTGAAGCTTTTGCCGCCTGGCCGAAGGCTAAAGGAGTGCTAGAGCCTGCGGTCGAGCCCTTGCCATCGGTACTTAGCGTGAAGAATGAAGGCGGGCGTTCCTGCTGATTCCTTCCCAGGGATGAGAATGACCAGGGTCAGCCCTGTATCTTTGGACATTGTTCATTAAACTACATTGCCATGCGCCGCTCTTTCCAAATTGTCTTCATGATGAGCCTTTGCCTTATCGGCTGCCAGACAAAGGCGCCTCAATCGAAAGAAGCTGCAGCCACGGCAAGTGACCCGGCCGCCAAGCAGACCAAGAAGCCGACGCGCCCTGCTATCGGCACGGCGACTGCTCGACAAGACTGCGTCTACTACACGAGCACCGCAGATGGCAAGATGGCCATTAGTGGTTCTGTGAAGATGGGCGCCACGGTGCGCGTCCTTCAGCGTAGCGTTGATGGTTGGACTGATGTTCGCTTGGTTAGTGGTCAGGAGGCTAGCATTCCAACGGAAGATCTAACAACAATCACACAGTTTCAACGAGACCGCGCCCGGGCACGTTCTGCTAGGCGTGGCAAGTTTACCGACCCTCGTCCGAAGATTGGGCCGGGTCGCTATCGTGGAAAGACAAACAAGCTGCCTACAGCGCCACCACCTCCGGATTTCGTCCCGCTTCCACTTCCTGACAGTTCATCGCAAGATCCATTGTCTGACTTGCCTGACATCCTTCTGCAAGGGAGCGAGAGGAAGGAAGACTAATCTTAGACGGCTCTCCGGCAGGTGCTTGCATTTGTCTTTGCCTCGTTTGCTCAGCCAGTGCAGTGTGGGCTTTCTGCCCCTGAGTCGCACCTTCGGGTGATTTACCTGGTGGGGGAATCCCTATAGAGCCAACGTATGTCTCGACGAAATTCACTCCTTTCGTGGACGGCGACTGCTTTGCTTGCCGTTGCCGTTGCCGCGTTCACGCCTACCAGTCTCCACGCCGACACCATCGGCTTCTGGCGCTTTGACGAAGAGGGCGCGGTCATTGAAACCGCTGTCTCGGAAACCAACACCCTAGCTTACGCCGACACCTTAGCGGCTGCTCATGCTGAAAGTGGGAACTTCGCCGACGCTCGGAAGGTTATCGCAGAGGCCTTGTTGAAAGCTGACCCAGGGCTTACTGAGAAACTCAAGCAACGGGCAAAGGCTTACGCCAAAGAGAAACCTTGGAGATCGTAAGCCTGGCTCGGCTGAGAACGTTGACGGCGCGCCTCAACGTGGCCATGCTTCAGTCGTTATGAATGTCGTCCCGTCGCGTTGGTTTCTTTGCCTTTCTTTGTTTACCGTCCCTTGGCTCCAAGGAGAGGTGCGCCCCATTGATGGGGTAGGAAATAATGTTAGTAATCCAGAATGGGGCTCTTCCAAGAGCCAGCTTCAACGCTTCGCCGGTGCGCGCTACAGTGATGGTGTTTCCTCAATGGCGGGTGCTGACCGGCCCAGTCCTCGCATGGTGAGTAACATGGTTGCCGACCAACCCGCGCTCACGGAAAGTCGACGTGGCCTCAGTGACATGACCTGGTGTTGGGGACAATTTCTCGACCACGACGTGAGTCTGGTGGGCCCCACCCACGACGAGTTCATTCCGATCATGGTCGACGGCGATGACATGATGGCGCCGATGATCCCCGTCATGCGTTCGGAATTCGATGCTAGCACAGGCACGAGTGGTGAGAATCCTAGGCAGCAGGTCAACACGACCACGGCATTCATCGATGGATCGATGGTCTATGGAAACGGCGATGAACGCGCTGAAGCTCTTCGCAGCCATGAGGGCGGTCGTCTTAAGATGCGGGAAGGCGGCTTGCTTCCTTGGAATCTGACCGAGCTTGAAATGGAGAACCCTAACGGTCTCCCGATCACCGAGCTTTACATGGCAGGTGACGTACGCGCGAATGAGAATCCTGCGCTTATTTCCATGCACACCGTGTGGCTGCGTGAGCACAACCGGTGGGCAGATGCCTTGGTTGCGGAACATGCTGATTGGAGCGATGAAGAGATCTATCAACACGCTCGCCGCATGGTGATTGGGCAAATTCAGAACGTCACATTTCAGGAGTTCTTGCCTGCTTTGTTAGGCCCTCATGCGCCGAATCTAGATGAAACGCACTATGATAGCGAAATGAACCCGAGCATGTTCAATGAAGTCTCAAGCGCTCTCTATCGCATCGGTCACACCATGGTTTCCAGCCACATCATGCGCATGAAGAACAATGGAAGCGTGCCTCTGTCAGGCAGCTTCGTTTTCAAGGAAGCGTTCTTTCAACCAACGATCGTCAATGAGTCGTCGGTGGTCGATGAAGTCCTCAAAGGCGTGTCAGGCAAACGCATGCAAGAGATTGACCCATTCGTCGTGTCGGACCTCCGGAATTTTCTCTTTGGCGAGCAAGGCACTGGCGGCATGGATTTGATCGCCATCAACCTCCAACGTGGACGTGACCATGGCCTGCCCTCGTTCAATGAGGCTCGTGAGGCTTTGGGGCTAGCAAAGTATGAATCCTTCGCGTCCATCACGGCCAACGGGACGGTTGCCCAGGCGCTTGAAGACGCTTACGGCGACGTTGACCAGATCGACCTATGGATTGGTGCGATGTCGGAAGATCATATGGAGGGTTCCAGCGTGGGAGAAACCATAGCAACAGCGCTCGGCATGCAATTCCGTCACCTGCGTGATGGCGATCGTTTCTTCTACCTCATGGACGACGCGCTTACGACTGATGAGAAGGCCGCCATTCGCGCCACCTCACTCGCGGATGTCGTTCGAAGAAACACCGGCGTGACTTCCATCCAAGACCAAGCCTTCATGGCACCGCCGAAGGACCAGTGGATGGATAGCGATCATGATGGCCGTGCGGATATCCGAGAAGTGATCGCCGGCACAGATCCTACAGATCCACGTAGCCGGTTGCAGACCGAGTCGATCACCTTGTCCGCCGCGACTGAAAGTATCGTGTTAGAATGGCAGAGCGTTCCTGGCATCAGCTACCTCATCGAGCGCACGGCGAGTCTCGATAGCACTTGGGAACCCCTGCAAACCCTGACAGCAGACGCCACGACCGCCACATGGACAGCTCCCTTGACCGAACTCTCACAAAGCACGTTCTATCGCGTGGTCGTCAGTCAGTAGAGCAACCAAGCCGCTGCAGAAATCCTCGCAAATCCTAACGTCGATGGTTAGCACACTCCGCCTGGCATGGAACGGTGACTGTTGATTGCGAATTTGGGTTGATTTTAGTCATGTAAGCTCAGACCGGGAGCCGGGATTCGTCTGAACCAAATTGTTAGTATCTATGTGTCCAAGGGAGTGCCGAATACCATTCGGCGACTGAGCAAAGCCATTCGAGTGGTCTCCGTCGTGCTTGGATGGTTGGGTGATCGAAGATGTCTTTGTCGTGCCTACCTTCGCCGACACTAGACCAATGGATGCAGTAAAGCAGGTCCATCATCTTAGTGATCTCATCTGAGTTTCTCCTTATTGTGTAGGGATTCTTCGGGTGGCCCTGCGAAATATCGGGTAAGTGGCCGATTAGTAATTCTGGGACAAAGCCAGAGAGATCTACTCGGTCAGTAAACTGATGCAGCCCAAAGAAGTATCCAGATCGAATTTGGGTAATAGAGACTCTCCTGTTGGAGGGACGAATCTGTACCGTTCAAATACGCAAACTCTCTTGAGTTGAGGGAAACCTCAATTCGATTGTGTCTGCCCAGCGTTTGGCCTTGTCCCTCGGGAATCCGAATGAGATCGCTGCGAGTAAGTGGAGAATGGCGATCCGATCCGATACTGCTTTTGAGTCTCGCCTAACTTCCAATTGTTCCAGCGGAGGCAAGGAAGGGTTCGTGAGCAGACTGTGGCTCTGGCACCATTGAATGCTCTGGGAGCGCATATCTTTCTTTGCTAGCGCGTGCGACGGGAGGTCCAAAGTAGTCGATCAGTGGTTGAAGAGAAATTCCTTTGTGTTGATCAGTGCCCAGAGGATGTCCTCGTAGGCCTGCTGCTCAGCTTCGGTGCGTTTCTCGTCTTCCTTCACTGCAGCGATTTTCTGGTCGAGGTAACTCGTCGCGACAGCGAGTTCTTCAATCTTGGGTGGTCTTGCAAAGGCGCGGAGGTAAAGGTCGTGGATCTTGGCTTCGGCGGGGCGATCAGCATCTTTCGTGAGTGCGGACGCTCGGCCTTCAGTGTGGGCTAGTTTGTCTTGGATTCCTTTGGAGTTTAGCAAATGGAGACTCTGGGCGAGGTTGGCGTCTTGGGTGCGCTCGCATTCACAGGCGCTATCCATTTCGGGGCGTCCGAAGACGGTGAGGAAGTAGGAGTCCGAGTTGAAGCTGTCGTCTGGCAACTGCACGGCTCGTGTGGAGACAGGCTGGCCAGGGAAGTTTGTCGGGACATTGGTGAGATTGTCGATCGAGTCTAACAAGACCTCTGCGGTGAGCCTGCGTGGGTAGAAGCGGGAGTAGTTCTGCTTGTCGCTCTGATTGTAATCGTTGGGTGTGGCGCTGAGTTGGTAGGTCTGTGAGTTGCAGATCGTGCGCACGAGTTCTTTCAGGTCGAACTTGCTCTCGACGAAGCTGTCGGCCAGAGCGTCGAGCAGCGCCGGATTGGTGGCAGGGTTCGTGACTCGCATGTCGTCTTCGGGCTCGACCAGAGCGCGTCCGAAGAAGTGCTTCCAATAGCGGTTTACCAACATCCGAGCGAGGAACGGGTTGTTCTCGCCGCCCATCCACTTGGCGAGTTCTTCGCGTGGATCGTCGTCGTCATTCAGATCGAGCATGGGCTCGCCGAGGGCCTTGGGACCGACCTTCTCTTTCGTCTTAGGATGCTCGGCTTGAGCTTTGCCGGGACGGTGGAAGATGAGTTGCTCGCCCGGTTGGAGACCAGGTTTCTTGCCGACTTGGGAGAAGAACGCGGAGAAGCCGTAGTAGTCTTTCTGGCTCCACTTCTCATAGGGATGGTGGTGGCATTGTGCGCATTGTAAACGCACGCCAAGAAAGACTTGGGCCACATCTTGGAGTTGTTCCTCGCGTTTGTTCACGGCACGGAACCACGCCACGGCAGGATTGTGACCGACTTCGCCAGTAGCCGAGACGATCTTACTGACAAATTGGTCAAAGGGCACGTTCTCATGCATGCTCTGGCGGACCCAAGCGTGGAAGGCGTAATTGCCACGTTTGTCGGTTGGGGTCTTTCGCTTGTTGCGGAGAATGGCGCTCCACTTGTTGGCAAAGTAATCGGCGTAGTCCGTGCCTTTGAGCAGTTCGTTGACCCAGAGTTCACGTTTGTTAGGCGCGGCGCTGGCGAAGAAGGCCTTCGACTCCTTCGGCTCAGGCAGACGTCCTGAAATGTCTAACGTGACACGACGGAGGAAGGTCGCGTCGTCGCAAGGCTCAGAGGGAGGCAGTCCAAGTGTCTTCAGTTTTGAGTAAACGAGGTTATCAATGAAGTTCCGAACGGGTGGCAAGGTCTCGACCGGTGCGCCTAAGGGAATGGTGGCGCGGAAGACATCGACGAGTTCCTGGAAACGAATCATCACGGCGATGTCGCCCGTTTGATCGCCCATGGTGACAAGGCCGCTCTCGGCGACTTCGGCCATGTCCTTCTGGTTCGACTCATACTGCACGACACGAGTGACGTCCCTTGTTGTGCCATCGCTGTAGTGCGCCGTGACTTGCAGTTGTTGCTGGGCTCCAGGTTCGACAATGCACTCCAGCGGAAAGACCTCGAGGCGTTCGACGATGGGATCGGTTTCCTTGCCATAGGGCATCCCTTGCTCGATCCAACGGACGAGGGTTTGATATTCGGGCGATTCCTTTGAGATGCGTGCGCCTCCACCGTGGGGAAGCTCGCCGGTGCCTTTACGGAGTAAGAGGCTATGATGTGGGGCAGCCGGAAACAGGCGTCGTCCACGGCCTTCTTTGACCAAGTAATCGAAGTCTTCCAAGGGGCCGAAACCTAACAAAGACAATTTGAAGTTGTTCTGCCCGCCGGACTTGCCGTGGCAACCGCCACCATTGCAGCCGAACTTGGTGAATAGTGGCACCACTTCGTTAGGGAAATTAATCGCTTGAATGGTTTCTACTTCAGCGACTTCGACCGTCGTCGTCGCCTTCAAGCCACCGATCTGTGCGGTGACCGTGGTCTTGCCATTCTGGTGAGGCTTGACCTCGCCCGCGTCATCAATGCGAACCATCTCGGCGGGTTCAGCCGCGAACTCGACTTCACGGGTGACATCTTTCTGCGAACCATCCGGCAACGTGGCCGTGACGACGAGTTGCTGACTCGAATCCGGACCTAACAGAGTGGCGTTACGTCCGGTGTGGATGGTGAGTTCAGAGTAGGGCGCGCCGTGGACAGTCAGGGCGACGCTCCATAAGAGCAGGGCAAGGAAGCGGATCATTAGAGGACTTCGGGAAGGGGTTGGTACTTCGTGTCGACCAGGAATTGCGGGCGTCCAGTGAGGTCTGGAATGGTCGTGGTATTCGGATCGATCCCCATGTTGTGGTAAAGGGTGGCAAACATCTCTTGGAAATGGACACCGCGCTCGGTGGCTTCGCCGCCTAACCGATCCGTCTTGCCAATGACTTGGCCGGTGTTCATGCCGCCACAGGCAAGCAGGGCATTGGCCACGCGCGGCCAGTGATCGCGTCCACCTTGGGCATTGATCGTCGGCGTACGGCCAAACTCACCCCAGGCCAGCACCGTGGTGTTATCTGCCATGCCGCGCTGATGCAGGTCTTCGATCAAGGCACTGAGGGCTTGGTCGAAGTCGACAAAGTTCTCTTTCCCGCGTTTGAAATTCGCACTGTGCCAGTCCCAGAAACTGTAGCTCAGGGTGACGACACGGGCGCCTGCCTCAACGAGGCGCCTGGCGATCAGAAACTGCTCGTTCAAGCGCGGCGCAGCATCGCCCTGCACTTTCTCGGTGCCCTTGCCATAGCGAGCGCGGATGGCGGGATCTTCTTTCTCAATGTCCAGCGCTTCTAACAAGCGGCTAGACGTGAGCACGTCGAAGGCTTGTTTATTAAACGAGTCGAGCCCTTGCATCATTCCGCTGTGATCGATTTCCCGGCGGAATTGATCAAAGCTGTGGAGCAAGTTCTTGCGATCGCCTAGACGTTCTAGCGAAATGCCATTGAGCGACATGTCACTCTTGATTTCACCCGCCGGGCTGAAAGGCGTATGGCCCATCCCAAGGAAGCTATTCTTCCCAAAGTTGTAGGGCGTGTGCTTCATCTTCGGCGAGAGATTCACATACGGCGGCGACACGGAAAGGGGATCGCCATGCAGGCGCGAGAGCGTGGAACCCAGCTCGGGCCAACCACCCGGAGGCTGGTTGTTGGAGCTGCGACCGGTCATGCATTGGAAGGATGCGTGTTGTCCGACAGAGCCTACTAGCGAATTCACGAAGACGCATTTGTCAGCGATGGAAGCGAGGCGCGGCAAGTGCTCGCAGATGCGAATGCCCGGCACCTTTGTCGAGATGGGCTTGAACTCGCCACGCACTTCGGACGGCGCGTCCATCTTCAGATCATACATGTCCTGGTGCGGTGGACCGCCCGGCATGTAAATCATGATGATCGCTTTATGAGAGCTGCCTTTGCCCGCTTGCTGCTCTGCTCGGAGAAGTTGGGGCAAGGAAAGGCCGCCTAGGCCAAGCGCACCTACTTTAATGAAATTGCGTCGGGATTGCTGATCACAGAAGGTGCCACGAGATTCTCCAAAGATATTTAGCATGATCCGTTAGACGAGTTCAGGCATGGGATTGAATTCTTGATCCACGAGGAACCGAGGGCGTCCTGAAAGGTCATTCACGGTGGTCGCCTTCACATCAATGCCTGCATTGTGATAGAGCGTGGCAAAGACTTCTTGGAAATCGACCGGACGGTCCACGGCTTCACCACCAAGGCGATCTGTTGCGCCGATGACCTGACCGTGATTCATGCCGCCGCAGGCCAACAAAGCTGTCGACACCCGCGGCCAGTGATCGCGACCGGCTTGGGGATTGATCTTCGGCGTGCGGCCAAACTCTCCCCACACCACCACAGACACGTCTTTGTCCAAACCTCGCTGATGCAAGTCCTCGACGAGGGCGCTCACGCCTTGATCCAACATGGGGAAATCCGTGCGGGAGCGGCCAAAGGTATTCCCATGCCAATCCCAGCGACTAAAGGCCAGGGTCACGCAGCGCACGCCAGCCTCGACTAACCGACGTGCCATGAGAAACTGATCGAGCCGTTTCCAAGGACCATCCGCCGTAGGCTTCTCGGTGCCCTTGCCATAACGATCACGCACCTTGGGATCTTCGTCGTCCAAGTTCAGCGCCTTAGCGAGTTGGCTAGAAGTCAGGACACCGAAGGCTTCTTGCGTGAAGCTATCCATGCCTGCCATCATCCCAGACCCGTCGGCTTGACGACGAAACTGATCAAAGCTCTGCAAGAGACCCTTGCGATCATGCAAGCGTTCTAACGAAATCCCGTTGAGCACCATGTCCTCACTGCCGCCGCCGTTGGGTTGAAACGGTGCGCAAGCCGGCCCCATGAACCCAGCCTGCCCGGGATCGCCCCAAGGCTTGTGCGCCGTCTTCGGCGAGAGCCCCACGAAAGCAGGGATGCCCGTCTTCGCATTCCCTTGCAGGCCATTCATGACCGAGCCAATCGAAGGCCAGCCTCCAGGAGGTGCATTGCGAGGCGAACGCCCGCTGAAGCACTGATAAGCATCGTGCCCACCATGAGCACCGACGATCGACCGGACGTAGGTCAATTTGTCTGAAATCTTGGCCAGTTGGGGAAACAATTCGCAGATCTCGATCCCCGGCACATTTGTTTTAATAGGCGAGAATTCCCCTCGAATTTCCGAAGGCGCGTTCATCTTCAGGTCCCACATGTCCTGATGCGGCGGTCCGCCTGCCAGGAAGATCATGATGACCGACTTCTGCGTCTTGCCGTTCCCGGCCTGCGCTTCCGCATTCAGAAGTTGCGGCATGGCCAGTCCCCCTAGGCCCAACGAGCCGATGCGCAGAAAGCCACGACGAGAAACGCCGTCGCAGAAGCGCTCCTCAGAGTCTCCTTGTATGGTAAGCATGCTTGGATGGCCCCGGTGAAATGGGCTAGCCTATTGAACATCAACGCCCCAGGAAGGTTGCGGGGTGGTCGAGGCTTGCCCGCAATTTTCAGTTTGATCCCAAGCCGCTCTGTTTAGGCGATTTAGCACTGATTGCCGACGATTCTCGAACTCCCTCAGAGTGACGACGAGGGCGGGTAAGTATCCCGATCGTTGCAATCGGCTCCTTTCTTGCCGTGCCTCGAGTATCTTCAAAAAATCACCTCCAAGGTGACCTCGTAGGGTCTCTTCTCCTTGCGCGACTGCATTCGTTATCAACCGTTTTCCTGACGTTACCAAAATGTTTTGCAACTCTTTGCCTATGCCAAGACACCAATCGGCGTGGATCCACTCAGTGATCATCCGCTTGCCTCTATAAGAGTAATGTGCTCTTAGAGGCGAGAGGATTCTTATGGTTGTGTCACGCATTCTGATTCAGCTTCAGGTGTTGGCCTGTGGAGGCGTCTAGCCCTTTCGGAATAGATATTGACTAACATCATTAAAAATCAGCTTGTAATCCTAAAAAGGAAAATGGAGGCGATTAATAGGCGTGAGTTTAGAGTCGGATAGGTCTTCAAAACGTTTCGTATCCATGGCTTCAGGATTGAAGCTCGGCTCTCATGTTGAAATGAGCGCGCTAACAGGGCAATCAGTAGCGAAGAAGCTTTATCGCAGGCGCTCAATCTGATTAGCCTTCTGTGATAAACTTGTGGCGACTGATTCTTGGTGTTCTTCTAACGCTAAACGGTGTCTGCGCTGCTGCGGACATCCTGCTGACAGAGTTCATGGCGGTGAACAAGGGCATACTGGCTGACGAGGCGGGTGAGTTTGATGACTGGATTGAGGTGTTCAATGCCTCGGGCCATCCGGTGGATCTTGCGGGTTTCTACCTGAGTGATGACTCCGATGATGCGACGCTCTGGCAGATACTACCTGCTCCTAACGGAGAAACGATCATCCCGGCGGGAGGCTACGTCATCGTGTGGTTGGACAACGATTCCGATCAGGGAGTGCTGCATGGTCCTTTCAAGC
Source organism: uncultured Verrucomicrobiales bacterium (assembly GCA_938082635.1). Taxonomy (GTDB): domain Bacteria; phylum Verrucomicrobiota; class Verrucomicrobiia; order Verrucomicrobiales; family DEV007; genus JAACDM01. Next base: position 2,173 of record CALLLI010000198.1, on the reverse strand, counting down.
TCGCTGGCGAAGGTGGCATGATTTCTTTGGCTCTCCGTCAGATTGGCTGGATGGTTTCAGGTCATTGAAAGGGCGGCTGGGCCAACAGGAACCAGTTTCAGTCTACAGGAGAAGGCTCTTTCTGGTTCCCTAAAAAATCCCTGCCTCACCGAATCCCAGCTACGACTGGGCTCAAAGTATGGCGACCGAAGCCTTGGAGTCCGAAGCCTCTAGGCCTGCGCCGTAAACCGTTTATTGTGAGTCAGTAATGTGAATGCAAGCAATGCCAAATCGTCTCATTCGGTCAGGATTTCACCCAGCCAATCTGACGGAGAGTCAAAGAAATGAACTCCACTGTTCGAAATGGGGGACTAGGTTCCCGAGAGATCCTCATTGGATTCGCCGTGATCTGCGTTCTTCCCTTCGCATGGATTCTTAGGGATGGGCTTGGACCTAGTTCAGTTCCGATGGCTGGCTGCTGCTGCGGTGTCAAAGGCATTCATGAGTTCCTACATCGGGCCAGTGATTCTCTTCCTGGTGTCTCTGGATCTGGCGATAGGCAGGTTTATTCACGCAGTCGGCTCACCGTCACGGGAGCCGACATGGATCGTTTGGGCTATTGCTTTGGTCTCATTCGCCTTGCTATCGTGCGGTATGGTTTGGCTCGTGATGACTTGAACCACGAACACGTATTGGCGTGAACGCATAGTAAAACTGGAGAAAGGGAATTATTTTGAGACGCTCAATAGTGATTGTGTTGATCCTTACAGTGTTCGCCACTGCATGGCAGAGCATCTTCGTGTTTGGGCAGGGTCACGAAATCCACGTTCACGCAGATGACGAGAAGAAGCCGGGGACTCCATTGAATAGGGAATCTGTGGGAGAGGCTGCTTCTTTTACCCTGATCGTTTTGCCTGACACTCAAGGTTACGCCGATGTAAGGCACAAAGAGACGCAGAAGCATTGGCCAGGCATTGGTGATCAGCGTTCCTGTTTCCTTACGCAGACCAAATGGATCAAGAAGACTAAGGAGAAGCTGAATATAGTCATGGCGGTACATGTGGGAGACATTACGCAGACCGAACACGTTGAAGAATGGCAGATAGCGGATACCGCTTTCAAGACGATTGATCATCACGTTCCCTACGTCTTGTGCTCTGGAAATCATGACATGGGCTATTCAACAACAAACAGAAAGACTAGCCAATCGCGTAATAGCCATTTCAGTTCCTATTTCCCTCCTTCGCGTTTCACAGCGAATCCTTTGTATGACCCGCTTTTTGGAAGAGAGAAGGAACAACATTTCCTAGAAAAAGGAAAGATTGAGAACTACTACGTCTTTCTTAGGGCAGGAGGGATGAACTTCTTGATCCTCACGTTGGAGTTCAAGCCCCGGGATGAAACTCTTGCATGGGCGAATAGGGTTGTGGCGAAGCATCCTGATCACCGGACCATCGTTGTCACACATAGTTATCTCACGAGCAGAAAGGGTCAGCGGTCAGCGGGTGACGATTATTCGGTAATAGGAAATCCCGGAGAATCGATTTGGGAGGAATTTGTAAGTCGCCACGAGAACATCTTCCTGGTCCTTTCAGGGCATGCCATGGAGAACCTGCTGACCAGTAAAGGCCGGAATGGGACTAGGGTGCACCAGGTTCAGGCAGATTACTGGTATTGGGACATCCCCGAGATCAAGGCGGGAAGCGCTTACTTGCGGATCATGACTTTCCGCCCTGATGGGGACGTTATTGACGTGCAAACCTATTCACCTGTACTGGACAAATTCCTCACACGCCCCCAAAGCCAATTCTCGTTGGATTACCTCATGCATGGAAAGAGGAAGTAGGGTTATTGGTGAAAGCCGAGATGATTATTTCAGATTTCCAGCCATTCGAGGGCGGGCATTGCGAAAGCGTCGCCATTGGTAATCTTTTTGGCTCTCCGTCAGATTGGCTGGATGGAAATCATGTGAATCGATGATCTTCGAACGCAATCAAAATCACGCTATCCCTTGGTAGCGAGTCGTATACGCAGACAGGGAAGAGTCCAATTTGGGCGGAATTTATGCTGCTGTACCTTAGTGCAAGATTGCGCAGTTAATCGGTTGGCCTTGAGATCCGTGGCTGAATCGAAAGAGCCTACCCCTGTAAACTGAAATCAACTTCGGGGACACCAAGCCTTCCGAAGTCGGTTG
>CALLLI010000197.1 GCA_938082635.1 uncultured Verrucomicrobiales bacterium | reverse complement strand
AAGGCAGGGGATCCGCGCGAGTGGAAGACAGTGCGTCGTCTACTCAGCACCCACTCGCTGGTTAGCACCCGACTGCCACTGAAGGATGGCCGGATCGTGACGGTGCGAAAGCCGAGCCTACCAGACGCGGAGCAAAGCCGAGTCTACCAACTCCTGGGGATCCATTGGAAACGTGCCTGCCCAGCAGTGAAGTCAGAACTGAAGGGGCCGACGACTTTGTAGTGCCTTTGCGGAGCGGGCCCTTGTTTTATAGGGCGAGACGCCGGTCATAAGGAACTTGGGCTAACGATTGCGAATTACGAGCGCTTTGAGAACGAACAAGCTCAGGGCTGAGAACCCAAAACGGCATTCGCGAATCTAAAATCGCAAATCAGAGCCCTTCTAGTCACAGAGATGCAATTGTTCACAAAGATCTCGGTCTTGCGTGTACACAGGAATTCAGAACACGTTTCCGCATCAAACCAACACACAAGATTCCACAGAAGTCGACTCTATCACCGGATCAAAAGCCCCTCATCGAGCGCGATCGCTTCACTCCAGATTCTGCCCCTCATCAGCCGGCATCGCCTGATGCCACGCCAGTAGCGCTTCAACCAGTTTGTCTGAAACGTCAGCAGATTCTTCTAGGTTGGCAGACTCACCCGGGTCTTTCGCTAGATTATAAAGCTCACGATCACCGCCCTCGTAGTTGCAGTAAAGCTTCCACTCACCAGAACGCACAGCGAGATCTGGCAGGTTCTTGTAGTGACGGAAGTTCGATCGATCCGGAGGCCGCCGAAAGAAGATTGGCTTGGTCCTGGAATCCTCCGAAGCCCCTAACAAGACATCCCTCATATTCTCTCCATCATAGCTTTCAGCCGTAAACGGCACTTCCGCTAGAGAGAGCAAGGACGGCACCAGATCGATCGCTGAGAAGACCGAACTCGTGTTCCTCATGCCTCGAGACGCTTTCCGCATCAACCCTGGCGCCCAAGCGACTAAAGACGAACGGACACCTCCCTCAAAGAGCGTCGCCTTATGGCCACGCAGTTTCCCCGCCGAACCGAAGCCAATTTCCGGCCCATTATCCGAGCAAACCAAGATCATCGTGTTGTCTCGCAAGCGCTCGCTCGAACGCACATAATCGAAGAGTTCACCTAACTGACGATCCATCGTCTCCAGCACCGCTAGGTAGAGCGTGCGATTCCCACCATCGCCCCACGCATCCATCGGAGGATGCATCGGCGTGTGCACGTCATCCGGCCACACATTGACATAGAATGGTTGATCCTTGGTCTCAGCCACACGGACCATGGCAAGCGCAGACTGCGTGAAGGACTCGGTGATCAATGAGCGATCCTGCCAAATGACAGGCCCATGGCCCAACCGATGCGAACCAAGGTTGTGCGGCTTGGGTGGCTCGTCGCCCGGCTGAACCTTCATCGGCAACACACGCGGGCCAAGTCCCTCGAAATTTGTTAGTGATTCGTCAAAGCCATAGTCCGTGATCAACGGGGCCTCCGAAACATCACGCTGGCCACCCATGTGCCACTTCCCAAAGTGACCCGTCGCATAGCCTGCGCCTTTAAGCGAACGAGCCAGCATCGGTGCCTTCGGGTCTAGCCAATTCGCCATCCCCCGCCTGGCATTCGCCTTGCGATTGTCCAAGTACGACGTGATCTTCCACCGTTGAGGGTACTGCCCCGTAGAAATAGCCACCCGCGACGGTGAACAGATCGGCGAATTCACATAGAACTGCTCAAACGCGATCCCCTCGCTAGCCAAGCGATCGATGTTAGGAGTCTTCGCCTCCGTATTGCCGAAACACGAGAAATCGCCCCAGCCCATGTCATCGATGAAGACGACGACGATGTTCGGCCTTTCCGCTCGCACACTCGCGGTTAGCAAGAGGCTCACGATCGAAACTATTCGAGAGATGGATGTCATGGGGATAGTAAGCTTCGGAACGGGTGTGCCCCTCAAGGAAAAGCGTAGAGGGCGGCAACCTGCCCAGCAAGCCAGGCACTCATGAATGGGGATGCCTTCTCAAAATTTTACAGGGTCTTCAAGAAGAAGATCAAGGCGGTCTTGTCTGCCTCGAAAAATTCCAGACCTGCACGATGTTTGGCGAGGTTGGGATCAAGCGTTTCCGAGAGTGTAGGCGGCGCATTGTAGTGCTCGACCACTTCTTCCAACGTCCGGAAACGCCCATCATGCATGTAGGGAGCATTCTTTGAGATGTTCCACAACGACGGCGTGCTAAACTTGAAGCGATCGCTGGCAAGTCCTGTCGTTCTCGCCAATCCGATGTCCTCTGTCGTCGACAGGCCATTGTTGTGAAAGCCGTGGTCCGTGAAATGCGCCCCGCCGTGACAGTGGAAGAAGTCTGCCCCCCGCCTCCCCAACCGAGGTTCTCTTTCCGTGAAGAAGAGTTCAAACCCGCGCTGCTCCGTCGGCGTCAGCGTGACCTTACAATCGAGTTTGGAATCAAAGCTAAGCCGCGTGAGCAGAAAATTCTCAATCGCGAGGCCAATATTCCGAGGAGAGATCTTCCCTGACCCAAAGGCCTCGGCAAAGAGCGAAGAATACGTCGGATCGGCCGCGAGTTTTGATACGACTCGCTCTAATGTTTCATTCATTTCCAAAGGATCCTCAATGGGCACGAGCGCTTGCTCACGCAACGAAGCACTGCGTCCATCCCAGAAGAAGCTCGTCTTCCAGGCGAGATTGAAGAGCGGCATGGAATGACGGTTGCCATGCTTGCCATCCACACCGGGACTGAACTGGCGTGGATCACTCAGCGAATCTCCCTGATGACACGAAGCGCAAGAGATCGAGTCATTCCGCGAGAGCCTTGGTTCATTGAAGGGCTTCTCGCCAAGTGCCACGCGCTGCGCTATGACAGGGTTATCCGTCGGCAACATCGGCAGAGGCACGTGCTTGGGTAATCGGATAGGATACGGTTTCGGATTCCTCGGCAAATCGATAGGTTTAGGAGGGTCAGGCGGTCGAGGCAGGCCGCCTTTCTTGATCCCTCGGATGCGGAACACGCTAGACAGGTTCGCCTTGAGCCGATCAGAAACAGGGTCTCCTTCAGAAGAGTGTGCTGTCGCTCCGTCAGTCGCAAAAGAAAGTCCCGCCAAGAGTTTCAGTGGATCCAGGGCAATGGCCACTCGTGATTCCTGACTCAAGTCTAGCTCGAAGGGAAGTGTAATCGCAGTGCGATTAGAATCGCGCGCAAAGTGATAGGCATAACCCTCTGGCAACTTTCTACCAAGAGCACGCCAATGCCCTTCCATCGCTAGAAAGATGTAGCCACCTTCCCAATCCCAGTGCAAAGCATTCACATTAGGATTCAGCGGACTGTTAGCGCCATGCTTAGTAGGATCCGCGTGATTGATTTCTCGATCTGGCCCAATGTGGAACGTAATCGAAGTGATCTGCTCTGCAGGAAGATCAGGCAAGGTCAGCGTCGCACCGCGATTGGAGACGTAGGCAGTTCTGTCAGGGATCACGAGCGCCTCACCACCCGCCGTGTTCAAAGAGAATCCTGTCGCCAACCAGGCGAGACGGGTGACTGAGATAGTCTCTCCCCGAGAGTTCTTATATCGAAGGGAATCAATCAGAAGCGGTTTAGAATCAACTTCATGCATGAAGTCAACGTGAAGCGGCGCCGCCAAGATCGGTCTGACGACCGCAAGACAAACAAACAGGCATAAAAACCGAAAGAGCCGCCATCCCACAGCAAAGGGGCACGGAAAAAAATCATTGTCCCGATTGCGAGCTGTGTGCGTTTCAGATTCGAATCTCTCGCAACGGCGCACACATAAAGATCGAGATCACCGTCACCTTCGATATCTACAAAACTGCAACCCGCTTCCCAGATGGGCACCTTCGCCAACAGCCCCACTTTAGTGGAAACATCTTCAAAGCGAAACTCCCCCGTATTCCTGTAAAATCGACCACCGCCAAACGGTCGAGACAGATAAATGTCGGGCACCCGTCGTTATCATAGTCACCAATCGCCACACCGCCAGCGACAAAAGAAAGCGTTAAGGCACTTTCAAACTCAGGCGGCGCTTGCCAGGAATTAATAAAATCGATTCCAGAGTCTTCTGCTGAGAGTTCTTCAAAACACGGCTTACCTGGACCTAGAGGAACGAACGGCTTCGAAGTGATGCCATCCTCCGCCGCCCATGCGGCCAACGCCAGCATGGGCCACAGGAGGAGTATTCTTGCGAAGCAATCTCGAAAGGCAGGCACGGGTGAATTGAGCCATAGATCGACCCTTCGGCAAAGAACTTTGGTAACGTCCGGGATGTGGGGGGCTAACTGATAACTTCGACACCCTGAAAGATGATGATCGCATTGCCGCCAAGGTTCTTTCTGCCTTCCCAATGCTCTCTCCAGCCGGTGGGGTTCAGGATACGGGCGATCACCATC
>CALLLI010000196.1 GCA_938082635.1 uncultured Verrucomicrobiales bacterium | reverse complement strand
GGAATTGATAGGTGATTTCGATGGACTGGTTAACGAAACTGTTGAGTTCTGACGAGAGTTCCGCCTCAAAAAGCAGTTCTTGCCGAGCAGAGTGATCGGATTCTGTTGGTGGTAATATTCTAAAAGTCAACGGGTTACGTTCACCAAAGACTAACAGGACGCTGTCTAATTCTTCAAAAAAATGGGTTTTCGGCGAAGGTCCAGCTAGCGTTCCTTCGAATTACAAGGCGCTCTAAAACTTTCGTAAGTTGACAGAATTCTCATCCCTCCGTATTAATGAGATATCAGTCAGCCACGCGAAATTTCACAAGGAACGCCTAAAGTCGAAATCCCCCGCAAATCGATTTATCGCCTCTCCATCTATCAGCGCTGCTTACTACGCCTCATAGAGAATGATGTGGAAACGGTCAGTTCCGAGGCCCTCGCCTCAGCGGCCGGGGTGAAATCGACGCAATTGCGGAAGGACCTCACCTACTTTGGGCAATTCGGCACCCGAGGACTCGGCTACAATGTGAAGGCGCTCTCAGGGGTGCTCAATGAAGTCCTTGGAACCACCTCCTACCAGCCGGTCATTCTGGTTGGTGTGGGAAACCTTGGGTCCGCTCTCCTCCGATACAAAGGCTTCAACAAAGAGGGCTTCGAGATCGCCGCGGCCTTCGACCTTGCCCCGACACGGGAGCGCCGGACAGAAGGTGCCAGCGTTCCCGTTTATCCGGCAACAAAGATGAGCGAGTTCATCGGCAAGCACCAAGTCCGCATGGCAATCATTGCAGTGCCAAGTGAAGCAGCTCAGAGCGTGGTCAACGACCTAGTCGAAGCTGGCGTGCAAGCGATTCTAAATTTCTCGCCAACCGTCCTCCAAGTGCCAGACACTGTAACCGTCAACAACGTTGACCTCGCCTTGGAACTCGAGAATCTGAGTTACTTTATCCGATAGGGTTGCGCAAATCCATGAAGCTCCATCGACTGGATCTGGGAGAACGTCAAATCGATCTCGCAGCAACATTGCATTGCGGTCAAGTCTTCCAGTGGACAGCGCTCGAGGACGGCCACGTCGCCGCGCTCGGCGACCAAGCGGTCAGGGTTGCGCACGACAAGAACGAGAACGCCCTTTCCTATGCTGGATGCGACGAAGCCACCTTGGAACGTTATCTCGGACTCGACCTCGATCTTGAGGAGATCATCGCGACATTTCCTAGCAAGGACACCCACTTGGCCACAGCAATGAACTACACGCCCGGTCTACGGCTCTGCCGACAACCCGCCTGGGAGTGTCTCGCCTCCTTCATCACGTCTTCGCTCAAGCAGGTTCCTCACATTCGCAAGATTTCATTGACGTTGCGCGAACGCTTCGGCAAATCCTGCCAAGTAGGCGAACACACGGTCTGGGCCTACCCAACACCAGCAGAACTATCTGCCGCTGGGGAAGAAGCCCTTCGGGAATGCGGTCTAGGCTACCGAGCAAAGTCGCTAGCACTCGCAGCCGACCGCATCGCTTCAGGGGAATTCTCTCTCTCAGAAATCGACGATCTAGAAGGTGGGCAAGCCCGCGACCGTCTCTGTGAACTCCACGGCGTGGGCGAGAAGATCGCCGATTGCGTGCTCCTCTTCGGCTACGGCCGCCTAGCAGCCTTCCCGATCGATGTCTGGGTAGAACGCGTTCTCAAGCACCTCTACGCCCCTCGGGGAAAGAAGCGGAAATGGCCGCGTCCCGAAATGCAGGCTTACGCGGCCAAATACTTCGGCCCGCATGCTGGCTACGCCCAGCAATATCTATTTCACTACGCGCGCAACCACGATAAAGTGCTCTTCGGTGACCGCTGACGTGCCCCAGACTTCTGATAGAACCGCTCGACGACTCCTCATCGGAGCCATCCTCGTTTCGTTAGGGCTGCACGCCTTGCTCGTCCCACCCGCTGCGCAATGGCTTCAGGCGGAACGCGCACCTTCGGACGATGACACGCCATTGCCCACAGAGGTCATTCTTCCTCTCGCGGACCTGATCATCACCGAAACCGTGCCACTCGAGCGCCCCACTGCCGAAGAAGAGGCCGCGCCTGAAGACGACGTTGATGAAAGGGAACTTGGTTATATCAGGACAACGGTTCCCCAAGAAAGCCTAACCAGTCCCGACAAACCGAATTTCGTCTCCGACCGCAACACGGTGGCACAGTCTGATCAACCCAGTGACGGAAGCGATTCCATTCCCACAATCGCTGGCGAACGCGAAGCCTCGATGGAAGTCGAGGACCAGCGTTTCCGCGACGGCCTCGCAGTCGATGAGAGTCCGACCAACGTAGAGGTCGAGCCCACCACACCAGGATTTCTAACATCATCAGAGCAGCAGCCAACGACGGAGCCTCAAGAACCCGCAAAGACACAGGCCCAAACAGTAACCGAGATCAGTGAGCCACTGCCAGAGATCGCGGACGCCATTCCTCTGACCTCACCCGACGGGCAGCTCCACCCTGAACGGCTCCAAGGCGAAGACGACAGCCAGCCTACCGAAGACATCGCAGAAGATCCGGTCGAAATAGAAGAAGTGGCCGAGCAACGCGAACTCGCAGCAGAAGCAGCCCCTCCAGGAACACCTACCTTGCCAGTGACACCAGCACCATCAACGCTGCCAGTGCCTGACAGAGACGTCGAAGCGTTTCAGTCCGAGACTCGCAAGGCCAACCTCGATGGAGGTGCCAAGAAGAAAGGCTACGCAGCCTTCGATGCCGAAGACTCACCTATTGGACGCTACCGCAAAGAAATCTCCACCGCCATCGAGCGCTCCTGGCAGGCAAAGATGTTAGCGAGCCAAGATTTCTTCAGCTTCAATGTGAAGATCAGAGTCGAGTTCAACCTCAATCGATGGGGAAAAGTGAGTAATCTTCGCGTGCCCAAACGAGCAAAGAACGCCGTGCTTACCAATCAAACACTCGCCGCTATCATCGAAGCCAAGTTGCCAGCTATGCCTCCTCTCGTTCAGGAACAACTCGACGGCGGCGACCTTCCCTGCCATTTCAATTTCAACATCTACTAACATGCCCTCCTTTCTTACTGACAGCCTCTTCATGCTACCACTGCTCTTATGCTCCGTCATTGTGGTTGCCGTCATCATTCATCGTCTTGTCAGCCTGAGAACAGAGAGCGTACTACCAAAAGCCTTAACAAACGCCCTGATTGAAGCCGACGCTGAGACGATTAGCAGGCATGTGGAGAATGATCGCTCTACACTTGGACGAGTCTGCCAACAAGCGCTCACCAAACAACACGCGACGCCAGTTGCAGCCACATCCAGCGCCGAAACTTACGCCCGCGAGGAAATTTCCAAACTACAAGCCGGGCTTACGACCTTGGAAGTGATCATCACCATCGCACCGCTGCTCGGCTTGTTAGGTACTGTTTCCGGTTTAGTCACCGTCTTCTCCGGGCTTGGCGATAGCGGTACGCAGGCACCTTCAGGATCAGGAATCGCCCGAGGAATCGCCGAGGCACTGAACACCACCATCGCAGGACTCGTTGTCGCTGTCCCCGCAGTCATTGCTCATGGTTTCTTTCAACGAAAGATCGATCGTCTGACCACTCAGATGGAACGCGTGCTTCATGAAGCGATCGAGCGCTTCTATCATTAATCGACGAACTGCCACACGCCATGAATATCGCTACCCGTCGAAGACGCACACCGATCATCCCCATCATCCCTCTGATGGATATCTTGGTCATCCTGCTGATCTTCTTCATGCTCACGACGACCTTTCCAGAGAAGCGCGAGTCTCTCGCCATCGACTTGCCCAAAGTCACGAACCTCCCGGCGTCTGAGAAAGTCGATCAGCGCATCACTCTAGAGATCGCTCAGAACAATGAAATGCGCTTAGCCGATGCCCCCATCAATCTAAGAGGGCTCGCAGGCGCGCTGAAGAAGATGAAGGCAGCACTCCCAGAGGCCAAGATTGAACTGAAAGCAGATGACGATGTCAGTCTGCAATTGCTCCTTCAAGTATGGGAGATTCTGACCGAACAAGGTTTTCCCATCAAAGATGTTCCTGTCCGCGTGCAGGTAAACTAATCACGGAGAGGCGCTTTTCAAGCGCCTGGCAGGTGTGGGGAGCTTGGAAAGCGCCGGTCCTTGAAGGCCCGATGTGACAAAACTTTCTATTCCACCAGCGTATGTGCCAGATGAAACGAGAACTCAGGCAGGGCCACGGAGCTCAGCGTCTCATCTCCTGACACTTCCTCAATATCACAATAGATTCCATCAACTGGCTCACGATAGACCTCGATCAGATTCACGTCAGGACGCACGATCCAATATTCGGGAATACCTGCCACAGCATAATCCGCTGCCTTGGCACGATCAATGACGAGTGAACTAATCGCCACTTCGATCACGAACTGTGCACTGGTAGGTTTCGTCTGACTAACATGAGTTATTGCCCCTCGAATGACTGAAAGGTCTGGTTCAAGCTCCGAGTTTCCAACCGTTATCGGATCCTCTTTCTGAACGAGAAAGTCAGGCTCCCGACAGGATTGCATCAGCAGCCTGTAGAGCACTTGAACCACAAATATGTGCAACTTCGATTTCGACATCTTCTCAACAAGGACTCCGCCCAACAATTCAACCTGCCATTCATCGAAGATGCCAGATTCAATCATGCGGTGGTAGCGATCAATCGTGATCGGGGCCACACATTTACGGATTTCTGGGCTGTCCAGTACTTCGAGCATCGTCACTACACTAGTTGATCTTGCAAGGGGTCGCAATGGCTTGATTCGCCGCCGAAACTACTGCTTCCCTAGGCAGTAGAGCATCTCCTGCCGCTCACCCTCATCATCGAGATGCGTCACGCGGGTATAGATCCGGTTTCCCAGGATTGTCGGCGTTGCGAACGCCTCATCTCCAAGCTGATTCTTGGCCAAGATCTCGAAATTGTCAGGATCTGCTCGATAGACGAAGAAAGTGCCGACTTCATTAGCGGCATAGAGACGACCGCCCGCTAAGACTGGAGAAGCACTAACAGGCCCTTTCAAACGCTCTGACCAACGCTCTTCGCCGTCGTTGGCGCGCCAGCAGAAAGCAATGCCATTGTCATTCACCGTGTAGAGGTGCTTGTCATGGACGAGCATCGATTGCTCATAGGACTTCTTCTTATTCTGCCAGACAATCTCTCCCGTTCCTGCACGCACTGCGGTGGTGAGTTTGTTTGGGTAACCGCCACTAGAGAAAATAAGATCGCCATCCCAAACAGGCGTACCACAAGTGACCGGTGACGTGGCATCTTCTGATTCCCACAAGAGCTTGCCTGACGCCGGATCGTAGGACGCAAGCCGGGTGCAACCACTGATGACCAGTTGCTCTGTCTTCCCTAGCTTTGCCACCACTGGCGACGCATAGTTCATGACCTTCGGGCGATCCGTCGACCACACTTTCTTGCCCGTCTTGCGATTGAGCGCTGTTAGAAAACCACCAGTCTCTTGATCTCCCAATACAATCACATTCTCACCATGGATGAGCGGTGACGCTCCATAACCAAATTCATACTGCTTCGGCTCGTAAGGTCCCAGCTTCTCATCCCAAACAACCTTACCATCGCTGGCCTTCAACGCCGTGACTTGAAGCGCATCGCTGTTGTAGAACAAGCTGAAGACAAGGTCGCCATCACACGCCACCGTGCTGGAGGCGTGGGTGTTCTTTGGATGGATCTTTGCAGGGAATCGCCCCTTATTGACCACCGTTGTCCAGAGCGTCTTGCCGCTCTTACAATCAAGAGCAAGCACCGACTGGGTCTCTGTATCAATATCAGCGGTTGCGAGAAAGATCTGGTTGCCAACGATTGTCGGTGAAGCGTGTCCCCTCCCCGGCACCGGCACTTTCCACAGGACATTCTCCGTCTGAGAGAACGTCACGACTGGGTCCGCATCCGCTGCAACATGGTTATTCCGTGCAGGACCACGCCACCATGGCCAGTCGGTTTCCGGGTTGATCTCTCCGGCAGACAGAGTAACACCCATGAAACTGGCTAGAAAGACAAGAAATTTCCGATTCATGATCGCCACTCAAACATGGGATTTCCTCATATCAAGGCTTGCGAGGTGACGCTGTGCGGAAACAATAACGTCTCATCCGATGTATCGACTCCTGATCTTCATTCTGATCCTGACCAATTGGCTCATCTTCTCTGGCATTTTCGATGTCTTCCACATCGGCCTCGGAGTCCTATGCGCAGGAATCGTCACCTGGATATCCTCGGACCTCCTATTTGAGAATCGCAGCAAATCGATCCGTGGGCGGCTCCGTGAAATGAGCCGGCTCCCTAGCTACCTTGTGTGGCTCCTATGGCAGATTGTGTTAGCAAATGTCTACATGCTGAAACTAGCGCTCTCGCCAGGAGGTTTAGAAGAAGTTTCCCCACGCGTCGTCCGTTTTAAAACGAAATTAGAGTCGGATTTCGCGCGCTTCGTGCTCGCCCAATCGATCACCCTAACACCAGGGACAGTCACCGTGAAGATTGTTGGCGATGAGTTCTACGTGCATGCCATTAGCAAGGCTGCGGCCGATGGGCTCGACGGAACCATGGAAGGCTGGATCGCCCACGTCTACGAACCTGAGTTGGAGGAGAAGCAAGCGTAGCCACAATGGGAGAACCCATGGGATTATTCTTCACGTTCGTAGGCATCGGGCTCTTCGCCTTGATGCTTCCGATCCTCTACCGGCTCATTGTTGGTCCCACCGCCATTGACCGCATCGTAGCGGTCAATGTAATCGGCACTAAAACCGCCGTCTTGTTAGTCATTGTTGGGGTCATTTTTAAACAAGTTGGCATGTTCGTCGACTTCGCACTCGCCTACGCGCTACTCAACTTCATTGGTTCGCTCGCAGCGGCACGCTACTTCCACCGAGTGAGACAAGACAGAGAGGCGTCTTCTATCAAAGCCCCCACCACAACATGAGCTTCCTTATCAACATGATCAGTGGTGCACTCGTGCTTGTAGGGCTCACATTCTTCCTGGCTGCGGCAGTCGGCGTTATCCGATTTCCAGACTTCTACACGCGCATGCATGCTGCAGGGAAAGGCGACACGCTGTCGACGATTCTCATCTTGCTAGGAATCGCCGTATTCACAGCAGGGAACTTCTCGGTCGATAATCTGCTCATCGCCGTCAAGATCATGGCCATCGCCGTCTTCATCATGTTGACCAGTCCCACCAGCACACATGCCCTCATGCAGGCTGGCTACGACGATGGGATCAAGCCATTTGAAAAGGAGAAAGAAGACGAGATCGAGACGGAGGAAAAGCCCACGGCATGATCTGGAGTTTCGACATCATCATTCTCATCTTCTTGGTTATCACGGCAGTGATCGCGTTAACCGTGAAGGATCTGTTAGCGTCGTCGATGGTGTTGGGAATCTACAGTTTCCTGATTTGTATCCTATGGGCGGAAATGGGCGCCGTGGATGTCGCGTTCACGGAAGCCGCCGTTGGAGCAGGCGTCAGCACCGTGATCATGATTGCAACCGTCTTTCAAACCGCGCGGAAATCGAAAGATTAGCGGACCAGCAACGATGAAGCCGATGAAACTTGCCGCCCTGCTCACCGTGATCGCCACGGGCGGCCTTCTCTTGTATGCGACGAGTGATCTCCCTGATTGGGGGGATCCACTCTCTCCAGCGAATGCTGGCGACCTCTCCACGCACTACATTCAAGACAGTCGTGATGATACTGAGGTGCCTAACCTAGTCACTGCAGTGCTCGCAGATTATCGAGGTTACGACACGATGTTCGAGACTGTGGTCATCTTTGTCGCCGGGCTCGGGATTCTCTCGATTCTCGGTCAAGGCAAACGTGTAGAACCACTGGCCGAACCTGTCGCTTCAGAAGGGAATCGCGAACGCGACATGATCACCATCACGACTTGCCGACTCGTGGTGCCGATCATTCAGATCTTCGCGCTTTACGTGATTGCTCACGGCCACTACAGCCCGGGCGGCGGCTTCCAAGGCGGAGTGATGTTAGGGGCAAGCTTCATCCTTATCGCGCTGACCAGTGGTCTTCCCGACGCACTGAAACGCATGAGCCAAGAGCGGGCGATCTTCCTCGCCGGTCTTGGCGTCCTCATCTACGCGGGCACAGGACTGCTCTGCATGGCCCTGGGGAGAAACTTCCTCGATTACGAAATTCTCCACAAAGTGCTGGGTGGCACAGGCGTCAAAGCGCGCTACGACAGCATGCTCATCGTCGAGATCGGAGTGGCCTTTACCGTCATGGCGATCATGTTCATTATCTACGCCGTCCTCTCCTCCAAAGGTCGCATGCGCGGAGGTCTCTAACACTTCTCGTCTCCCATGGACTTCTTCTACCAAACCTTCATCGCCAAATTCAACTATTGGATCTACGTAATCCTCATGATGATTGGACTCTTCGCCATGATCGCGAAGAACAACCTGATCAAGAAGCTGGTTGGAATGTGCATCTTTCAGACCGCCATCATCCTCTTCTACGTATCGATCGGTGTGAAACAAGACGCACGCATCCCGATCCTGACAAAAGACGAAGTACCCCACGGAGGCCACTATACCACCGAGCATCACGACGGACACAAGGACCACAAAGCAGATCAAGAACGCCCTTACATCGATGCCAAGACGATCACGAATCCCATTCCTCATGTCCTGATGCTCACCGCGATCGTCGTCGGCGTGAGCACCCTAGGAGTAGCCTTGGCCATCGCCCAAAAAGTGCACCTACACTACGGCTCCTTGGAAGAGGACGAAATCCTAGCAAAGATTCCATTAGGCAACGATGGTTGAGCAGTTTCCCATCATCATCATCATCGCTCCCCTCTTCGGAGCGATCCTGATCGCCTTGCTCGGCTTCCGGTTCCAGAGCCTGTGCCTGCCCGCAGTCGTGGGGTCTCTGGCCATCTCGTTGGCCGCCGCTGTGGGAGCCTTCCTCAAAGTGCTGGAACAAGGGACTGTCCTCTACAATCTCAGTGGCTGGGAACGCGTTACCACTCCGAGGGGCCTCTTCTCCGTGAGTATCGAGTACCGGATCGATGCCATCAGTGGACTCGTCCTCATGGTCATTGCGGCCGTCGGTCTACTGAATGCCATCTACTCCAAGGTGAGCGTCACGACAGAGACGCCTAACAAGGTGCCTCACTACTACATCCTCTATCTACTTCTCGTCGCCGGTCTCGCGGGAATGACGATCACGAATGATGCCTTCAACCTCTACGTCTTGTTGGAGATCTCGTCGCTCACCAGCTATGCCCTCATCGCCATCGGCTCGCGCCGCGCGGTCCTCGCCTCGTTCAATTACGTGATCATGGGGACAATCGGCGCCTCGTTCTACCTGCTTGGCGTCGGCTACCTCTACATCAAGACGGGCACGCTGAACATGACGGACATCCACAGTTCGCTAGCCACGATTCCCAAGGACTCTGCGTCCATCCAAGTCGCGTTGATTCTTATCCTCATAGGCCTGTGGATCAAGATGGCCTTCTTCCCACTCCACGGCTGGCTCCCCAACGCCTACGCCTATTCTCCTACCGCTACGGGGACTCTTATGGGACCGTTAGTGACCAAAGTTATGATCTACATCATGATCCGCATGATGCTCAGCGTCTTTGGCACGGAGTATGTCTTTGATCACCTCCAATGGACGAACATCGTCGTCGGGCTGTCCGTCGTCGCGATCGTGGCAGGCTCACTCTTCGCCTTGTCACGCAGCGATCTGCGCAAGATGCTCACCTACCTGATCGTGGCAGAAGTTGGCTACATGGTAGGCGGTGCTTGGCTGGCCAACTCCATGGGCATGACAGGAGCAATCTATCACATTCTCAGTGATGCTATGATGACTTTCACCCTCTTCATGGTCATTGGCATCGTCATTACGAGGACCGGCGAGACGCAACTGACAGCCTTTCAAGGCCTCTTCCGCAAGATGCCCATCACGATGGTCGGCTTCACCATTGCCGCGCTCTCCATGATCGGCCTACCACCTACCTGCGGCTTCTTCAGCAAATACTACCTCGTTCGCGGTGGCATCGAAGCAGGTCAATGGGCTTACGTGAGTGCCCTGCTCTTCTCGAGCCTCATCAATGCCGTTATCTTCTTCCGCTTGATCGAGATGGCTTATTTCCACGGAGGAAAAGCCTACGGAGAAGAGATCACCGATAAAGATCATGAGCATCACCGCAGTCGCGGTAAGGACCTGGATGCCGAGCCCGACGGAACCCTAGAAAAGGTGCCGTGTTCCATGCTTGCTCCTATGCTCATCGCGGCTGCCAGTCTCCTCGCTATCGGAATCCTCAACCGCCCGATCGCAGGGTGGATCAATGCAGCCTTGGAAACCTTGAACCTTGCCCAAGGCGGCTAAGCATATGGAGATCATTGCCAGCCAACTTCCTCTCTTTGCCTGTTTAGCATCCTTGCTAGCAGTTATCCCGATCTTGCTCTTCCGCAGGACACCGAACTTGCGCGAAGCAGCCACCATCGGTGCAGGCGTCCTCAAGCTAGCCCTCGTCCTAACGATGCTTCCAGGCATCCTAGACGGCAAGGTTTATGAGTTCACCTTCTTCGAAGCGGTCAAAGACATTCCCCTCGCCTTCCGAGTCGATAGCATCGGCATGCTCTTCGCCCTCGTAGCGTCGTCACTCTGGATCCTGACATCGTTCTACGCAATTGGCTACATGCGGAGTGCGAAAGAAGCCGGACAGACGCGGTTCTTCTGCTTCTTTGCCATCTCACTCTCGGCCACACTCGGAGTCGCCTTCGCCGCGAATCTGTTCACGCTTTACGTGTTCTACGAGATGCTCTCACTCGCGACCTACCCACTGGTCACGCACCATCAGGATAAGGAAGCCCGCTCCGGTGGCCGCACCTACCTCACCTACCTGCTAAGCACTTCCATCGGCTTTGCCCTGCCCGCCATGCTATTCTGTTACTTTAAGTCAGGCGAAAGCCTCACCTTTACAGAAACGAGCAACTGGGCAGCGATGCTCTCTGAGCCTACCGTCCTGGTCCTGCTACTCCTCTTCGTCTTCGGTTTCGCCAAAGCAGGGGTCATGCCTTTCCACTCTTGGTTACCGAATGCCATGGTCGCCCCGACACCCGTCTCCGCATTGTTACACGCCGTGGCCGTGGTGAAAGTGGGCGTGTTCAGCATCATTCGTGTGTTCACCGGAGTCTTCGGAACGGAATTTCTACAAACACTCGATGTCGCTCAGGTCATCAGTTGGATCGCCGCTTTCACTGTTCTAACATCGTCTCTCATCGCACTGACCCAGGACAATCTGAAGCGTCGCCTTGCCTTCTCAACCATCGGTCAGCTCAGCTACATCGTGCTAGGCGTTTCACTACTCACACCTCTTGGAGTCACCGGAAGCCTCATGCACATCGCCATGCATGCCTTTGGCAAGATCACCCTCTTCTTCTGCGCCGGTGCCATCTATGTAGCCGCGCACAAGAAATATGTCAGCGAACTCGTTGGCATTGGCCGGGTCATGCCGTTCACCATGGGCGCCTTTGCCATCGGCTCGCTGAGTGTGATCGGTCTTCCCGTCACTGGCGGCTTGGTTTCCAAATGGTACCTTGTTATGGGAACCGTGGAGTCTGGCCAGATCGCTCTCCTCGTCGTCTTCCTCATTAGCTCCATTCTCAACGCCGCTTACTTCCTGCCAATCGTCTACAAGGCCTTCTTCCTACCGCCACCCGCTGACAGCAAAGGCGAACACGAAGCTCCCCTCTTCTGTCTGGTGCCTTTATGCATCACCGCGTGTATGTCCGTGCTCTTCTTCTTCTGGCCAAACTTCTTCCTCCAACTCGCGGCAGCCGCTACCGGGCTCACTTTCTAAACCATGAGCGAACCAGAAAGTCCTGACCAAGAAACGAAAGACTGGGTCTATCGCGATTCGACCAAGCGGATGCTCATGGCCCTGCTTATCATCGGTTGTGCCGTGTCCGTTGGCTTGGAGTTCTTCATCACGGAGAAGCATCCAAAGTTCGGCATCGACGGCACGTTCGGGTTCTTTGCGCTCCTCGGGTTTATCTGCTGCACAATCATGATCTTTCTCGCCAAGCTGTTAGGCTTGGTCTTGAAAGTGCCGACGAATTTCTACGGCGACAATGATGAAGAGGAGGAATCGTCCTCATGACCTTCCATCCCGCATTCGTGCTGCTCTTAGGAGCGCTGCTCGTCCCTTTATTCAAAGGCAAAGCCCGCAGTCTCTATGTCATCGCGCTTCCTGCACTGGCATTCTTGGTCGTCGCTTACCTTCCAACCGGAACCTTCTGGAACCACACCTGGCTCGCCGGCTTCGGCGATCTAACATTTCTACGAGTCGATAAGCTCTCCAAAGCCTTCGGTTACATCTTCACCATCAACGCCACGGCAGCGTTCATCTACGCGTTCCACGTCAAAGACAATACCCAGCATGTGTCCGCGCTACTCTACATCGGCAGCTCCCTCGGAGCCGTCTTCGCGGGCGATCTCATTTCCCTCTACATCTTCTGGGAAATCATGGCCGTCGCGTCGACCATGCTCATTCTCGCGCGACGGACCAAACGTGCCTACGGGTCCGCCTTCCGCTACATTCTCTTACACATCCTCGGCGGGCTATTCTTTCTCGCCGGGATCGTGATCACCTATCATCACAGCGGCACGCTCGCCTTCGAGAAGTTCGATCCCGACACGATGAAGCACGCAGGCACGTGGATGATCCTGTTAGGTTTCTTGGTCAACGCCGCGGCGCCTCCATTCTCCGCATGGCTGTCAGATGCCTACCCTGAAGCCACCGTCACCGGATCGGTCATCCTCAGCGCTTACACAACTAAAACAGCGGTCTACACGCTCATCCGTGGCTATCCAGGCTGGGACATCCTCATCCCCGTGGGTTGTGCCATGGCCCTCTATGGCATCGTTTATGCACTGCTAGAGAATGACATGCGACGGATTCTCGCCTACTCGATCATCAATCAGGTCGGCTTCATGGTCTGTGCTGTCGGCATCGGCACCGCGATCTGCCTCGATGGTGCCGTCGCGCACGCCTTCTGCCACATCATATACAAATCGCTCCTGTGGATGTCAGCAGGAGCCGTTCTCTACCGTGTCGGCAAAAGCAAATGCACGGACCTAGGCGGCCTCTACAAGTCCATGCCTTGGAGTCTTTCGTTAGGCTGCATCGGTGCGCTCGCGATCTCTGCCGTGCCACTGACGAGCGGATTCACTAGCAAGACCATGATCATCGCCGGCGCCGGCTACGAACATCTCTTCTGGCCATGGATGATTCTCGAGATCGCCTCAGCAGGTGTCTTCCTCCATGCAGGGATCAAATTCCCCTACTTCGTCTTCTTCGCCAAAGACCGAGGACATCGTGTCGAAGAAGCCCCCAAGGCCATGATCATCGGCATGGGCATTCTCGCCTTCTTCTGCATCGCCCTGGGAGTCTACCCGCAGCCACTCTACGACATCTTACCGAACCAAGGCGCTTACGAATTCAGCGCGTGGAAGTTCGAGAAGGTCGTGCACCAGATGCAGCTCCTCCTTCTTTCCGCATTGACGTTCTTCGTCTGGATCAAATGGCTGAAACGCACGGACACGATTGTGCTAGACACCGACTGGTTCTATCGCCGCGGCGGAAGCCTCTTCTACAAAGTCTGCGATCGCGTGCTCAACAGCCTCAATCGTATCATCAAGGCAGCAGTCGTCGACACCGGAGTCAAACGCCTCGCCCGCTACCTACAGCACGGCCCAGCTAGGCTCGTCGTCGCTGCCATGACTCCCATCTGGATGCTCCGTGGCGCGGAAGGCGAAGAACTTCAAGACAAGCAGCAGGCCTTCTACGAAGATGCACGCTGGGGCGCCTTCCCTGTCGGAGCAACGGCTGTCTGCGCGGTCATTTTGTTAGCGCTTCTCTTCCTCTTCTAACCTGCAATCATGTTCACTGGCATCATCGGAACAACGGGCGAGATTCAAGAGATCTCGGCCCTCAACGCCGGCGGGGCTCGCCTCTCCATTGCCATTCCCTTCGCCAGTGAACTCACACTCGGCGAAAGCGTCGCGGTCAACGGCTGCTGCCTCACAGTGAGCCAAGTGACTGGCAACAACGTCGCCTTTGATCTCTTACAGCAAACGCTCAACGTGACCAATCTCGGCCAACTCACGGCTAGCGACACCGTCAATTTAGAGCGTGCGGTGCTCCCAACAGATCGACTCAGCGGTCACCTCGTCCAAGGCCACGTCGATGAGACAACCAAAGTCCTGGCCATTCGCCCCCAAGGTCAGGATACCAAGATCGATATCGCCCTTTCAGAAACAGCCAAACCACTCGTCATATCGCGAGGCTCCATTGCCATCGACGGGATTAGCCTAACCATCGCCGATCTTGAAGAGGATCAGTTCACCTTGTGGATCATTCCACACACGCTTGAAGTCACCAATCTTGGCACCAAGAGAACCGGCGACCTGGTAAACCTCGAGTTCGATTTGTTGGGCAAGTACGTGCAGCGCCAGCTATCGCTCGGCTAGAGGTCTAGGCCAGGGGGAAAGCCACCGAGAATCGGGTTCTCTCATCCCCTTCAGCGTCCAGCAAAGAAAGCTCTCCGCCATTCACTAGGGTAAGCTCCATCGCGATATTCAATCCCAGCCCAAAGCCATCTTTCTGGCGGGAGCGGGCATCGTCGACTCGATAGAAGCGCTTAAAGATTCGGTCACGTTGGTCATCCGGAACCCCAGGTCCCGTGTTAGACACTTCAATAACGACACGCCCCTCAGAGTGCGAGGCCGTGATCGCCACATCGCCGTTGTCTTGGTTGTACTTAATCGCATTGCTCACCAGATTGTGGAGCACAGAAAGCACCAGCACTCGATCCGCTGAGATCACAAGTTCATCCTCAATCTGCGACGTAAACGTAAGCTCTTTGTCCTGACAGAGAATCTCCGCATCCTCACAGAAACTCTCGAGGGCTTCGCTCAGAGAGAACGAAACCTTGTTCAGTTCCAATGATCCAGAATCTGCTCGCGAAAGCGTTAGCAGCGCTTCCGTAATCTGATTCAACCGATGCACTTCTTCCGAGAGATCAATGAAACGCTGCTCTTGGTCTGAACCCGGATCGCACTCGTTGAGGCCCCGCTCTAGTTCACCCCGCATCACGGCAAGCGGCGTCTTCAGTTCATGAGAAGCATCGGCGCTAAACCGAGCTGAATGTTGAAAGCTGTCTTCCAAGCGCTCCATCATGGCGTTGAGCACGTTGATGAGTCTCGCGAACTCTCTGTCTTCGCGACCTGTAAGGGCGATGCGCTCGTCTAAACCAAGGGCTGTCACCTGTTCTGCGGTTTGCGCAATCCGATTGATCGGGCGAATCGCCCTACTAGCAATCATCCAGCCCGCCAGTGCTGACAACGCGATCCCTGCACCCACGGCCAAGATGAAACGCGTGTGCACCTGATCCACTTCCGCTTGGAACGTCCCTAAATCAGCCCCGACAAAGACGGTCGCGTAGGGATCACTAAAGGCTCCGACCCTCCATTGTTCACTCGCGGACTCGGTCGAGAAGAAGACCGGGGGACGATAATCCGCCCGATCAGAGGATCCTCGTTCTCCTCCGCCACGCCTGGGCCTGGAAGGCGGAGGACGGCCTCGATGAGGTGGTGCGCCATCCTCAAAACCAGGAGGTCGAGGCCTACCTCGCAGTTCGCCTCGACGACTTGGAGGATCCATGCGAGGAACGTTCACAAAGTCGCCATCCTTTGGCAGGTAACCATTCAATACCTTCACATCAACGATGCCCTCATCACTAGCACTGAGAACTTCACTACTACGGTTCTTCATGACAAGAACCCAAGAAACTAGACGCCCCCCGGCAGGAACGCCGTCGAGAAAGGCCTGACTCCATTCTTGGAATTTCGTGGTGTCCGTATCTGGGGAGACCTGCCGAGAAAGCGCGTTGCCTGGCAACGTCATCTTCAGGTCCAACGACGTGAGCATCTGGCGATGGAGGGTCCACCAAGCGACCAACCCAAAAGCAAGCACGATCACGCTCGGCACGAGGGCCATGATGACAGCGAGCTTGAGCCGAAAGGATTTCATGCCTCTAGGACTTACTGCCTAACCGATAACCAACACCACGCACCGTTTGAATCAACTTCAGCTCATAAGGCTGATCCAGCTTTTTACGAAGCCTCTTGATATAGACATCGATCAGATTCGTCTGTGGATCGAAATGATAGTTCCACACATGCTCACAAATCTGAATCCGCGTAAGGACACGTCCCGGACTTCGCATCAGGTACTCAAGCAGCTCAAATTCACGAGCGGTGAGATCAATGCTATCCTCTCCACGAGTCACTTCTCGCTTGATCAGGTCCACCTTCAGGTCCTCAACATTATGCACGTTAAGACTCTGGCCGCTAGACCGCCTGACAATCGTATGCAAACGCGCGGTCAGCTCTTCGACATAGAAGGGTTTCGTCAGATAATAATCCGCCCCTAGGTTCAACCCCTCAACGCGTTCATTAAGAGAGTCTCTTGCCGTTAGCAAGAGCACGGGCACCTGATTCTTCTGCTCGCGGATATTGCGCAGGATGCTCAAGCCATCGCGCCCCGGAAGCATGATATCAAGGACCAGGGCATCGTAGGAACCGGTCTTGGCAAGATCATAGCCCTCATCTCCATCATGACACAGATCGACAACCATCCCCTGCTCTTCCAACCCTTTCTTAACGAAGGACGCGATCTTGGGCTGATCTTCTACCACTAAGATATGCACGTCGGGACTTTAAAACCAAGATCGCGCTTTGTCCGAATCCTTTCTTTCAGATGAACATTCTGTCATCCGCAGACACCGGAAGCGTTCATTTAAGCTGAGGGAAGAAATGACAACTCTTTCATCTCGCCTCCCCCACTCCCGTCATCTTAGCCGCCTTAGTTAGAAAGGTCACCACGACACCCGATGAGCGGTCCCACCCCACGCATCGTATACCTCTAACTCACTACCCACATACTCCCATGAAACGAAAACCTCTATCACGACCTAAAGTGACACTCGTTGCCTTGGCGCTAGGCCTCCCCATGACAACAGCGTGGTCCCAACGTGATCGCGGCGGCGACCGCCAAGGCGATCAACGCGCGCGTGATCAGCAAGCGGCACCCATCCCCTCTCCGAGCCGCCCAGAGAGATCGTGCCCCCAACGCCCAACAACCTCCCCAAGGGCAAGAGCTTGAGTTTCCCATGCAGTACCGCTCCGTCGACGGAATAGGCAATAACGTAAGACGCCCTTCACTAGTCAGCGCTGGCGTGAGGCTACAACGGCTCACCGAAGCAAGTTACGCCAATGGCACCGACACGCCGACCGGAGCCACCCACCCAAGTGCTCGCGCTATCAGCAACGCCTGCGCAGCTCAGGAAACCATTATTCCAAATACAGTCAGGGCCTCGGACTACCTCTGGCAGTGGGGCCAGTTCGTAGATCATGACATTGATCTTACCCACGCCGCAGATCCCGCAGTCAACTTCGATATCAGTGTGCCAGCTGCCGACCCTCAATTCGATCCCACAAACACGGGGTCCCAGGTGATCGCGCTAGACCGCTCAGAATACGAAGTGGACAACGCTGGAGTTCGCCAGCAGGTCAACAACATCAGTGCCTTCATCGACGCCTCGAACGTCTACGGCTCGGACGATGAACGAGCAAACGCCCTGCGGACACTCGACGGAACCGGAAGGCTCAAAACAAGTCCCGGAGAGCTCCTCCCCTTCAACACAGCAGGGCTGGAAAACGCACCAACAGCCTTCGCGCCGAACTTCTTCCTTGCAGGCGACATCCGAGCCAACGATCAAGCCGCGCTGGCTTCGGTTCACACCCTATTCGTGCGTGAGCACAACTACTGGGCTCAGCAGCTTGCCGTGGCAGACAATGAACTGACAGGAGAAGATCTCTATCAGATGGCGAAAGTAATCGTCACTGGCGAGATTCAGGCCATCACCTACAACGAGTTCCTGCCACTTCTGCTAAGAGATAATGCGCTTCCTCCATACAGAGGCTACAATCGCCAAGTCAATCCAGGCATCGCCAACTGCTTCTCTACGGCAGCCTTCCGCTTGGGCCACAGCATGCTCTCCACCACCCTACTCCGGGTCGACCGTCAAGGAAACGAAAGCGCCCATGGCCATCTGTCACTCGCCAATTCATTCTTCGATCCCAGCATCCTAACAGATCAAGCTGAGATCGATGAAATTCTACGCGGCATGTCACAGCAAGTCTGTCAGAACATTGACAACTTCGTCATAGACCACGTTAGAAACTTCCTCTTCGGGGCCCCTGGCGCAGGTGGATTTGACCTTGCTTCGCTGAACATCCAACGCGGCCGTGATTATGGTCTCGCGACTTACAACGGTACCCGTCAAGCCTACGGCCTTCCTCGCGCGCGCAGCTTCCGCGATGGCAATCCTGATCCATTCATCCAAGCCAATCTCCAGGAAGCCTACAGCTCGGTCAATGGCATCGATCTCTGGGTAGGTGGTCTCGCAGAGCCACACGCTCCAGGCGCTCTCGTCGGTCCAACTTACAAAGCGATCTTGACCGATCAATTTCGCCGTCTGCGTGATGGCGACCGTTTCTGGTATGAAGCCTACCTACCACAGTCCCTACAACGGTTGGTTGAGGCACAAACCCTAGCCCAAGTTTCTTATTACCGGCGTGGCACCCCAATAAAACCAGGGCCTGCGTCGCGAAGGCACTACAAAGTCGTCGCTCCTTTCAGTTCCGACTTCACCGCTGGGCTGGCCCCTTTCCAATCGATCCCGAGTATCTGGTAGACCCGGCTCTGCTCCGCGTCTGGCAGGCTCGGC
>CALLLI010000195.1 GCA_938082635.1 uncultured Verrucomicrobiales bacterium | reverse complement strand
CCCAGCAAGATTTGCCAACAAAGGATCGGCGATGCCGCTACTGACGAGAGCTGCGAGTCCCGCGTCACTGGAGAGTTCGGGTTCGTCGAACTTGATCGACCAATCCTCACACTAAGATCTAAGTGCCCCTCAATAAGAGCTCAGGTGAACACGATTTTTCGCGACGAATCAGAGTTAGAGCCGCACGAGATCGCGTTGTTAACCAACTCGAAGACGGCAACGTACCATTGCCAGCGCTCCTTCTCCCCGAGCCCCATTTCCTTGAGCGAGGCCTCAATACGTATCCATAGATCTTCGAAATGATTAAGATGGGCAGAAAACCTAACGCGATTCGAATGATAGGAATATACCGCCAGACTGGAGCCTCGTGACAAACTGGCTGAGCGCCCTGTGCTGACGTCTTCCCCAATCATGTTAACCACGCGACTTGCGCATTTTGACTGTAAGCTTTGCCAAAAAACGCCCGCACTCCTCTTTGATTTGCCCAGGCTGCGAAAGCGTTTGCTCCACCGCCATCGAGGACTCTCTCGGGTCATCCACAGAATGGATGCCACGAACATCTGCCAATGAAATGGCTCCCACAGAAGCCTGGGCAATGGCTCTACGATCACGTGGAGACAGCGCCTCAAGATCGGCGGCCGAGCGTGGGAGCAAGCCATAAAGAAAGACTCTCCCCAGCGCAGCTTGAAAGATCAAAGGCGCACGGCTAATCAGAAGGTCATCCGAGTCTAACTGACGCAGCTTCATACCATGATGAGACTCTATTTCCAGCATGGGCGTCCGTTGAATAACGCGCAGCCCATGCGTCCTCACAACCTTCAACCAAAGACAAAGCGCTGCTGAGCGTTCTCGCCAGTCCGGTCGCAAGCGCTTTACCTTGAGATCCCCTGCTATGAAGGGCTCCACTTGGTCGACAGCACCACGATACTTACGGTTTAGCAGATGCCCCCCTTCCAAATAGCACTGATCTAACTCCGTGTGCCGCCCCATAAAAGTGTGCTCACCTACCTTCGAGTTTGCCACCCGATTCTGACCGTTCAGCACACATCCGTCACCAATACTTACATATGGCCCAATTTCACTTTCAGGTCCTACGCGCACATGGTCGCCAATCCAAACAGGCTCATGGATCACCGCAGAGGGATGGATTTGGCACCACCGTCCCACGCTATTCGTAGAAAGACTTAATTCATTATCTTCGGAAGCTCGTTTCTCTAACCACTTCCGCTCCAACTTAAACCAGTGATCCATGAGGCGCCATCCATCGCTAAGATCGGCAGGAGGCACACATCCTGGCAGTGTGTTAGCAATTTCACAGCCCGGGTGATCTGCTTCCCCTGTATCCTGGATGATATCCCATTCAATCGGCCATAGGGTGGCTCTATCCATCGCCTTACTAACGACGAGAGGCCTATCCGAACAGTAGATCAGGATTCTTATGTACCCCTCATTCACCGCATAGTCGAGCCAATGAAAGAGCAAGGGCAGATCGCCTACTTTCCAAAGTGCGAAAGGCTCATCAGCACGAATCGCGTCCGCCTCCGAGAGGTCGGGGATTCGCAGATGAAGGGTGTCATCCAACTTCTTACAAGCATGATGCGTACGGGATACCATAGCTAAGCTGATTCTGAGACAGTCGTCAGTTGGCCACTAATAGGCACCACGCCCAAGAAGAACAGCCGGCACCGTGAGAAAGAGGATTTTCAAATTTGCCCAGAATCCCTCCGACCGAATATATTTCAGATCAAGCCGAATCTGGCCTTCAAAATCGATGTCACCACGACCGCTAATTTGCCAAAGACCAGTAATTCCAGGCTTCACTACCAAGCGGAGCAACTCCGTGGCCTTGTACTCGACCACCTCGCATTGAACCGCGGGACGGGGCCCCACAAGGTTCATATCTCCTTTCAACACATTCCAGAACTGCGGAATCTCATCAATCGAATACTGCCTAATCCACCTTCCCAAACGGGTCATACGTGGGTCATTCTTCATCTTAAACGTCGTCGAACGATGGTGCTGATTATTCTTGGAGAGCTGGGGCTTGCGAGCCTCAGCATCCAAATGCATGGACCGGATTTTAAACATTTGGAATAGCTTCCCATCCTTACCCACTCGATTCTGACGGAAGAAGATTGGGCCACCGTCCTCGAGTTTGATCAGAACGGCCACAACGGCGAGAACCGGAAAGAAGACGACAAGTGCTCCGGCACTTCCAATCACATCTACTGTTCTCGTCAAAAGCATAGAACATCTCAAGGAACCGCGCCAAAGCCTTGCCTTCAAACGAAGCCGACGATTCCAACGGTCCTGCGTCTGTGGGCAGACAGCATGAGACCAGTAATCGGCCACCGATTCCTTCAAGTGTGTGTGTGTGTTACCTTGAATAGTCATACAAGCTGTTATCAGATGTAATTATTAAAATCAAGATTTTTATATCGAATGAGACAAGAAACTATAGATTCTATAAATCTATAGGCTTAAGATTGGAGGGCAAGGCAATTCCATCGTCCCAACAGTCCCATCAGTCCCATCAGTCCCATCAGTCCCAACAGTCCCAACAGTCCCAACAGTCCCAACAGTCCCAACAGTCCCATCATCCCCAACAGTCCCATCCCCAACAGTCCCAACAAACATTTCATTCAATACGCATGACTTTCAAGCTTCTTCACAGTGATCCCTCGTATTCAACTCACAGGAATACCACAATAATTCCAAGGGCCAGACGGAATTGTACCATAACACTTACAAGCGAGATGATCTCTGTCGAAACTCTGGGTAGCAGCCTCATCCTCAAGTTCGATAGAGATCGATTCGATGCGACTAATACCCAGATGCTCGCTAAAGCACTTGAAGGCATTTCTCTCGACTCCTCGAATTCCATTTTATTGAATTTCGAGAAGGTAAAGTTCATCGACAGTAGTGCCATCGGCGTTCTGCTAGCTTTCTATAAATCGCTCCCGCCTGAGAAGCGCTCGATCTCGATCTTGAGGCCGCAGCCAGCCGTCGCTTCGATGATCGAGTTTCTTCGGCTCCACCACGTATTTCCTATCGAAAGCTAGGCCGAATGAACCCACAGGAAACACATCATGACGTAGGGCCGGCAATCTCTTTTATCGTCGGGCTTCCTTTCCATCACACGACGATGGAAGACGCTCTGAAGGACTATGTCTCGATCATGCGAGGCGACAGGTCGGCGTATTGGGTCACTGCGAACGTTGACTTCGCAACGCGAGCCCCCACTGATCCCGTGCTCAAAGACCTCGTCTTCCATGCGGATCGAGTCTTCTGCGACGGGCTCCCCCTTGTCTGGCTTTCAAAGCTCTTCGGACGTCCACTTCCAGAGCGGGTAGCCGGCTCAGATATGGTACCACTGCTGCTAGAGACATCTGCCAGTAAAGGCTATCGAATCTACTTCCTAGGAAGTGATGAGGCGACACTCGCCAAGGCTAGTAAGATTGCGACAGAACGTTACCCAGGATTGGAAATCGCAGGGCACCACTCTCCACCGTTTGCCCACGTTCACGAATGGGACAATGAGCACATCGTGGCTGACATTCAAGCGACAGACGCAGATCTCGTCCTTGTCGCAGTCGGAAGCCCCAAGCAAGAACGCTGGATCTCAGGCTATTTCGATCAAACGGGCGCCAAGCTCGCCATAGGGATTGGCGCCAGTCTCGATTTCATCGCGGGAAGCCAGACTCGAGCGCCTCGCTGGATACAAAGGGTTGGTTTCGAATGGCTCTGGCGGATGCTGACCGATCCAAAGCGCCTCGCCAAACGATACGCGTCGAACTTCACCTATCTCGGCCGAGCCGCATTCACGCAGTGGCGGGCTTATAAAAAGCACTATCCTATTGAAGAGAGAACCGATGACCAATCGCAAGACGAAGTCATTGATTTGAGCGCCAATGACAAGCTCACTCCCGAGATCCTCGCCGAATGCGTGACCAAGATGAGAAAGGCAAGACTAGCTGGCAAGCAAACGCCAACAGTCGCTGCCTCGAGCGAACTAAGCCTCGAGTTGGCGAAACTGGGCCTAATGGCCGCCCCTGCAAAGCACAAATCAACAGGAAGAGCTCTCGATCCTCAATTTGGAAAAGGCCACTGACGGATGCCTAGTTAAAGCACCAAGGTTGTGGAGGTCTAATGTGTGGGACCCCGTCATCGAAAGCGGTGTTCCCGTTCAGATAGACCTCAAGCATACCAGCTTCATTGACTATCCCACACTGTTTAGGCTGAACGAATTGAAGCTGAAGCTGGAAAAGCAGCAACATTCTCTTAAGATGGTCTCTTATGCCTGAGCTTGAAAAGCTCGTGGGAGCGCTTGGATTCACGAAACTACTCGACGGGTCACGTACATGAGAAATTGCACATGAGAACTCTTGCAAATTCGAAATACAACTGCAACAATTGCCATACTTAAGCTTAATTTCTATTCTTCTAGAAAGATGACCGTAGCGATGCCTTGGAACAACCTACCCCACCCGAAGGGAAACCTGTATGTATGATATGAAGTCAGGGGCGCCATTCCGCTTTCCGCTCG
>CALLLI010000194.1 GCA_938082635.1 uncultured Verrucomicrobiales bacterium | reverse complement strand
TCAATTCTCCATTCACGCTTCTAGGTTTAACACTTTCGATATCGTCACCGTCTCTTCGTTCCTGAACGCTGTTGCGCAGCCGTCCCCTGTTTACTCTCAGGAAGGCAATGCCTTCACCCGATCTGGAGATACGTTTACGGGTGACTTTGCCAACCAGATCGTAGGGCTTTATGGTGAGCAGCATGTTAGTAATGAGGGCTGTGCCAGAGTGCGTGTGGCCGGGCCTGTCGATGAAGTTCGCTTGGTTCTTGTCAATCGGGCCTCTCATTCCACGCCTACCATGTTCCAGACTGGTCAGCAGACCTGGTCCTTCTCGGTCAGCGATCTTTCTTTTGACTACGATGGAGCGGGTAACACCACTGGTGGTCAATTCGTTGGCTTCGGAGCCGTGCTTTCCGGAACCTCGCGCATGCACGTGGAGCTTGCCCGATCCGGCACGAGCGATCTCATTTTGAAGACGAGCCCAAGATTCGCAAACCAAGGGGGCGCCTGGCAGCTCGAGTCTTCCACGGATCTGCTGGAATGGACTCCTTGGAGCGCTTCGACGCCTGTCGATGCGACCACCACTTGGTGGCTTGATTCGGATAGTCTCGATGCTCGACGGCGGTATTTCCGTTTTGTTCCCTTGCTTGCGGGACTAGAATAGGCTTCCTAGTCGACGTTAGTGATAGATTGTTGAGCGGCGTTTGGATCTCGCCAAGGCGGCCTCTTCGGGTTCACTCTTAGGGCTTTCTGCAATGGCTTCATTTCCCGAGACACTAGAAAACGTTGATGTCCTTGAGGACTGGTTGAGTCGTCCCTCGGTGTCGGCTGTCACTGCTTTGGAGGAGACCTCTGGCGACATCCTTGTGCTTGGGGCTGGTGGCAAGCTGGGACCTACACTGGCGCGGATGATCAAGCGTGCGGTTTCGGGTCGGCGTGTGATCGCGGTCAGTCGATTCACGGAAACCCATCTCCCGGCGCAGCTCGAGTCTCAAGGGATCGAGGTTATCGTGGGTGATTTGTTAGACGAAGAGTTCCTTCAGTCGCTGCCAGACTGCCCGAATGTCTATTTCCTGGCAGGCATGAAATTTGGCGCCACGGGCAATGAATCGCTCACCTGGGCAATGAACGCCTGGTTACCAGGACGCGTATGCCAACGGTTTTACCAAAGTCGGATCGTGGCTCTCTCGACGGGTAACGTGTATGGACTAACGACTACGCAAGGAGCTGGTTCGCAAGAAAAAGACACTCTAAATCCTGTGGGTGAGTATGCCAATAGTTGTCTGGGGCGGGAGCGCCTCTTCCAATACTTTTCTGAGGAACAGCAAACGCCGGTTGTTCTCATTCGATTGAACTATGCGAATGAGCTGCGTTATGGCGTGCTCGTGGATCTGGCTCGCAAGGTCCTAGCAAACGAACCGATTGATTTGGGAATGGGCTGGGTCAATGTAATCTGGCAGGGCGACGCCAATGCGATGATTGCGGCGGCGGTCACGAAAGCAGGCAGTCCAGCAACGATCCTGAACGTGGCAGGGGCACCGCACTTGAGTGTGCGTTGGTTGGCTGAACAGTTCGGAGAGATCGCCAATACGAAGCCCATCTTTCAGGGGGAAGAAGGGCCTGATGCCCTGCTGAGTGATGCCAGTCTGGCGCGTGTTTGTTTGGGAGAATCTGGGGTGCCTGTCGAGGTGATGCTTCGATGGGTTGTGCGATGGTTAAAAGGGGGCGGCCCGACGCTCGGCAAACCCACGAAGTTCGAGAATCGCCGAGGAAATTTCTGATGGATCCTAACAAGCGACGTGCATTGCAGGAGGGACTGGTCATTCCGGCGCATCCTCTGTGTTTAGACCGGGGGCGTCGTCTTGATGAACGCCGACAGCGTGCGCTTTCGCGTTACTACTTAGACGCAGGTGCTGGTGGTCTTGCTATTGCAGTCCACGCGACGCAGTTTGCGATTCGTGATTCCAAGGTAGGCCTGTTAGAGCCTGTCCTCCAACTTTGCATGGAAGAACTTCGTTCCCATGGAGGCCCAGCACTTGGCATTGCGGGTATTTGCGGGGAAACGCCCCAAGCGGTAAGCGAAGCTACGCTGGCCCGTACGCTCGGTTACGATGCAGGTCTGCTTAGTTTAGCTGCGATGCCAGCCGAGGCGTCGGCCGATACTCTTATAGAACACTGCCGTGCGGTGGCCGAGATCATCCCCGTGATCGGTTTTTACCTGCAGCCTGCGGTGGGTGGCCGGGTGCTGCCAATCGACTTCTGGCGTGCCTTTGCTCAGATCGAGAATGTCGTGGCGATCAAGATTGCCCCCTTTAATCGCTACCAAACGCTTGATGTGATTCGAGCAGTTTCAGAAGTGGGGCGCGAAGACCTTGCGCTCTATACTGGTAACGATGATAACATTGTAATGGATCTTCTGACACCGTTTCGTTTCGAGAAAAAGGAGAGACGCATCGTTGGAGGCTTGTTAGGTCACTGGGCGATCTGGACTCGACAGGCCGTACGTTTGAGTAAGCATCTCCAAGTCTTGGTCCAGGAGGCGCGGCCCATGGATCAGGAAACGCTAGCGCTGAGTGCCGCCGTCACCGATTGCAATGCGGCCTTCTTTGACGCCGCGAATGGTTTCGCTGGCTGTATAGCGGGACTCCACGAAGTGCTTCGGCGACAAGGTCTCCTTGAGGAGATCTCGTGCCTTGATCCTAAGGAGGGTCTGAGTCCTGGCCAGCGACTTGAGATTGATCGCGTGTATTCGGCCTATCCGGAACTGAACGATGACGCCTTCGTTACCGAGAACCGGGATCGCTGGCTTCGCGGTTAGGGGCGGATCCGCTCAGAAGTGATCTGGACGGATGCTCCCAAAGAATTCGAAGGAAGAGGTTTAGCCTGAATGGCACCAGTTTAAGGCCGTGCATCGGTGGAAAATCTTTGCCATAGCCGTAACTAACCCTAAAGCATTTTCGACCCGCTATACTAATAATGTAAGAATAGTCGCAAATACTAACATTGCAATGTTTGTTCGGGCTCAC
>CALLLI010000193.1 GCA_938082635.1 uncultured Verrucomicrobiales bacterium | reverse complement strand
GCACGATCATTGAGGGAATGAATCGAATCAGTGCTAGAGATGTTTACACAGGACGAGTTCTTTGGAAACGCGACTTCGATAATCTCGGTACTTACGGGATCTACTACGATAAGAGCTACAAAGATGATCCGCTGAATCCGGCTTACAATCAAGTACACATTCCTGGTGCTAATGCGCGCGGCACGAACTATGTCGCTACAGAAGAGCGCATCTATGTCGCCATTGGGAGCGCCTGTCATGTGCTCGACGCAGCTACGGGACAGGATGTGCAGATCATTGAACTGCCACGGAAGCCGGAGGTCAATACGGCTCCATCTTGGGCCTATATTGGAGTAGCAGGTGATCTCTTGTTAGCCGGAAACGACTTCTCTAAGTTCACCACGCGCTTTGGTTTGGACGAGAAGAAGGAAGACGCTAAGAAGCCTAAGAAGAAGGCTCCTAGAAAGCGTAAACGGAAGAAGCAGGACGAAGTCCCAGCGATCGAAGACTTGTCATCGTCTCAAGGGCTCGTCGCGTTTGATCGTCTCTCGGGGGACGTGCGTTGGCAAATTGACGCAGAATTCAGCTTTCTCCATAACGCTATCATTGAAGGTGGCGGCTATTTCTACCTGCTCGATAAACTGCCCAAGAGTCGCGAAGAGAAGATGAAGCGCCGTGGCTTTGCCAAACCGGAGGAGTATCGGCTTCTCGCGATCGATGCGAAGGATGGTAGGATTGTGTGGGAAAAGCGTGAGGATGTATTCGGAACCTGGCTTTCTTACTCGAAGGAGCACGGAATTCTCCTCCAGGCTGGGGCGAAAGCGCGCGACCGTTCTGGCGATGAAGTGGGTGAGGGGATGATCGCTTACGATGCCAAGTCAGGAGACATCCTTTGGGAAGAGAAGAAGCGGGTGTATGAGGGGCCGTGTATCTTGCATAATGACCTGATCATTACGGCGGCTGGTCAGTACAAAGACTCGGCTGGAGCCTTTCATATCAAAGATGGGAAGCCCTACCTGGTGGAGAATCCTTTGACTGGAACGGCGGAGCCTTGGAGGATCACTCGAGCCTATGGGTGTAACACGCCGATTGCTGGCGAGCACCTTATAACATTCCGTTCAGGTTCGGCCGGATACTACGATCTGGATAGCATGAGTGGCACGGGGAATTTCGGAGGCTTTCGCTCAGGTTGTTCGTCGACGTTGATTCCTGCTAACGGTGTGCTGAACGCGCCGGACTACACGCGCACGTGTAGTTGTGGTTACCAGAATCAGACTTCGCTAGCATTGGTGCACATGCCTGATGTTGAGCTGTGGACTTACAATCGCTATGGCGTGGATTCACCGACAGATGAGAGTATCCAGCGGGTCGGAATTAATTTCGGAGCTCCTGGTGATCGGCGTTCTACTGATGGGACGCTTTGGTTGGAATCGCCAAGCGTGGGTGGAGACTCGCCCTTGGTCAGAGTGGAAATCGAACCGATTGAGGATGAGAAGGTGGCGTATTTCCGGCGTCACTCTTCGCAGGTTGAAACGCAGAGCGAATTACGCTGGGTGGCTGCTTCAGGAATCTACAATGCTAAGAAGATCACGATCACTCCCAAGATGGAGTTTAACCCGAAACAGGCCAAGGACACCTTGGTCATTCCGTTGGTCGGTAGCGAGAATGATGCTGAAGAGGCTCCCGATGGGGCGGTGAACTTGACTAGCAGCGATTTGGAACTTGTCATGGACACCAGTGAGCAGGTGATCGGCATGCGGTTTGAAGACGTCCAAGTTTTCCCAGGTGATAAGATATCCAAAGCTCACATCCAGTTTGAGGTGAAAGAGGCGGATCCCAAACCCAAGGAAGGTGAGAAGCCAGCCGAAACCAAGTTGCTCCTTCATGCTGAGTTGGCGGACAATGCCGCGCCATTCACCAGTGAATCCAAGAGTGTGTCAGAGCGTCCTCGCACGGAGAAGCCAGTCGAATGGAAGCCGAAAGCCTGGAAGAAAGTGGGCGAGCATGGCGGCGATCAGCAGACTGCTAATATCGCTTCGTTAGTGCAGGCGGTGGTCGATCAGAAAGGGTGGCAGTTTGGCAATGCCATGGCGTTCTTTGTCACCGGCGAAGGCAAGCGCGTGGCGCACTCTTCTGATAAGGAGGCTGGCAAAGCTCCGAAGCTTGTCATTGAAGTGCAGAGCCAAGTGCCCCGTGTGCGTGTGGCCGCCAAGGAAGACGATGCCGAAGAAGCCCAGGATGGTGCCGTGAAGTTAGACTCAAGTGATCTCGAGTTCTTTAAGGATGACAAACTAGATCAGGTGATTGGAATGCGTTTCCGTCAGTTGCAGATTCCGCGCGGGCAGGTGCTGAAGTCCGCCCGCATCCAATTCACGGCGAAGGACCCATCTACTGAACCTACTGAATTCATCTTCAAGATCGAAGACAACGTCGATGCGGTGCAGTTTAAGAACGAAGCGAAGCATATTTCATCGAGGAAGACCACGGAAAGCGAAGTGCGCTGGTCCCCCGAGCCCTGGGAAACGAAAGGTGCTTCTAGCAAGCCGCAACGCAGCCCCAATCTTGTCTCTTTGATTCAACCTATCATTGATCGTGATGATTGGAATCCGGGCAACTCGATTGCGTTCATCGTTTCTGGAACGGGCTATCGCCATGCGGTGTCTTTCGATGGGAAGAAAGAGCACGCTCCAAAACTCATCTTGGATTACGATAAAACCGATGCGGAAATTCCTCTTGAAGAAGCCCCTCGCTACACCGTGCGCCTGCATTTCTACGATCCAGACAAACTGCCTGTCGGTGAACGTCTTTTCAATGTGTCTTTGCAAGGCGAGCCTGTTTTGACGCGCTTCGACTTGGCGACCCATTTGTCAGACGCGGAGAATACGCTGATGCGAGAGTTTACGAACATTCCCATCCCGCACCGTTTGGAGATTGGCCTGGATTCGATTAATGACGTGACGCCGGTCCTTTCGGGATTGGAATTGATTGCTGAGTGATGAGCTGAGAGATATCTGTCCGCCGCAACCTCTCTCTCGATCGAGCGTTTACCAAAGCTTGGAGAGCTGGATGCTCAAGCCGGGCAGTTCAGGATCGCCGGAGATGGAGTCGGGCTGATCGAGAATTTCAGGAGCCGATTGTGCTCGGTAGACATGCACGGTTTGTTCCGTAGGGTCAATTAGGAATCCTAACGAAGCTCCATTAGCGAGATGCTCTTCCATCTTCGCTTGGAGTGGCTTGAGTCGATCTGTCATGGAACGCAGCTCAATCACAAAGTCAGGGCAGAGCGGGGGGAAGCCATCTCGCTCTGAATCCGTGAGCACATCCCAGCGCTCGGAACGAACCCAGGCAGCATCCAGCCCGCGCATGGCACCGTTGGGTATATGGAAGACGGTGGAGGAATCAAAGGCTCTCCCTTTTCCCACTTGCCGCACCCAGATGGCTAGGGCGGTTGAGATTTCAGA
Organism: uncultured Verrucomicrobiales bacterium; assembly: GCA_938082635.1. Classification (GTDB taxonomy): domain Bacteria; phylum Verrucomicrobiota; class Verrucomicrobiia; order Verrucomicrobiales; family DEV007; genus JAACDM01. The sequence goes on along the minus strand of CALLLI010000193.1, from coordinate 4,819 downwards.
ATTTCGCCAGCCTGAAGTGCCGCCAGTGGGAGCCCTAATAATAAGGTCGCCTTGATGCGAGAGTTCGACCGAGAGGTCAGTGTTCCTGGCGCAGATCTCTGCGAATTGCGCTGGAGTGATGCGCATGGAATCGGGCAGCTCGATGGCTTCGGGCTGCCAATCCGGAATGCTCTGGACAATCAAGGTGCTCATCGGCTTTCGTAGTTTAGCGGACAAGCTACGCGTTGGCACGGAGCCTGATTTCTCCTAGGATTGGGCATGCCAATCTCGCTTTCGAATGAGTTGCTCCTCATCTTGGTGTTTGTGCAAGTTTTGCTGGCCACGGCAATGGTAGCCCTCATCTGGTGTGTGCAGATCGTGCTCTACCCTCAGTTTCGTGATATTGGTGAGCCTTATTGGCGCCGCTATCACCAGATTTACATGAGGCGCTTCGCCTGCTTGGTCGTTCCGATCATGCTCCTCGAGATCGCGCTCGCTGGCTTCGGTCTACTGGTTCTTGGGGATCGGACGCTGCCGATCGTTGGATTTCTGCTGGTGGGGGCCCTCTGGGGCTCTACGGGCCTGATCCAGGTGCCTCTCCACCGAGGACTAAGCGTAGCTTTTAGCCCCGATATTCATCGTAAGCTGGTCGTGACGAACTGGATCCGGACCGTGCTCTGGACTGTCCGCTGGGTGTTTCTCATTTGGTGGCTGATCCACCTACGAACAGCGACATAAATCTTGCGTTCTAGGGGTCTTCGTTGGATTCTCGCGGCCTATGAGTAGAAAAGTCAGAATGGGAATGGTTGGGGGCGGCCAAGGGGCCTTCATTGGCGCAGTGCACCGGATAGCCGCAGCCATCGATCAAAAGATCGATCTCGTCGCCGGAGCCTTTAGCTCGACGCCTGAGAAGTCCAAGGCTTCCGGGAAAGAGCTGCTCATCGCCGATGAACGCTGCTACGGCACGTTTGAGGAAATGCTGAACGCGGAAGCTGCCCTTCCGGCAGATCAGCGGATCGATTTTATTTCGATCGTCACGCCAAACCACATGCACTTTCCGCCTGCCAAGTTGGCTTTGGAGAAAGGGTTCCATGTTCTCTCAGACAAACCTGCTTGTTTTGATCTTCAGCAGTCGAAAGACCTCAAGGGCATCATTGATGCGAGCGGCAAGCTTTACGGACTAACACACAACTACACGGGTTACCCGATGGTCAAGCAAGCGCGCGACATGGTAGCCGCGGGTGATCTCGGCGAGATTCGTAAAATCGTCGTGGAATACCCACAAGGCTGGCTCGCGACTCGGATAGAGGCGGAGGGCGCAAAGCAAGCTGAATGGCGCACGGATCCTAAGCGTTCCGGTGCTGCAGGTTGTATGGGCGACATCGGCACGCATGCTGAGAATCTTGCTGAATACATCACGGGCTTGAAGATCAAAGAACTGCTGGCTGACCTCACCGCGTTTGTGGATGGCCGTTTGTTAGATGATGATGGCAATGTTCTGCTTCGTTTTGAGAATGGAGCCAAAGGCGTGCTTCACGCTTCCCAGATTTCCGTTGGCGTAGAGAACAATCTTAGTATTCGTATCTACGGTGAGAAGGCCGGTCTCGAATGGCATCAGGTCGAGCCAAACACGCTCACCGTGACTTGGCTAGAAGGTCCCGCCGAGATTTGGCGCGCTGGCCAAGGCTACCTCGGTGCGAATGCGACCAATGCATGCCGCACCCCTGCAGGTCACCCTGAGGGCTACCTCGAAGCCTTTGCCAATATCTACAAGAACTTCGCTGGGCACATCCTCGCTGTCGAGGCTGGCGAGACGCCTAGCGATCTAGTCATGGATTATCCGAAGATCGATGACGGTATTCGTGGCATGGCCTTTATTGAGGCGGTGGTCCATTCTTCAGCGCAAGGTGCTGCTTGGACACCGCTTGGAGCCTAACAAATCTATTCTTTCCTAACTAAACGAACAAACGACCCGATATCATGGCTAGACCTGTAACTCTATTCACCGGCCAGTGGGCCGACCTTCCTCTTGAAACGATGCTAGAGAAGGCCAAGTCCTTTGGCTACGATGGTGTCGAACTCGCCTGTTGGGGCGACCACTTCGAAGTGGACAAGGCAGACGCTGCGTATTGCAAAGCCAAACGCGAGCAAGTCGAAGCGGCTGGTCTCAAGCTCTTCTCAATCTCAAGCCACCTGGTTGGCCAAGCTGTCTGTGATAACATTGATGGGCGTCACAAAGCCATCTTGCCAGACTACATCTATGGCGACGGCGAGCCTGAAGGTGTGCGTCAACGTGCTGCTGAAGAAATGATCAAGACGGGCAAGGCAGCGAAAGAGTTGGGCTTGAAAGTCGTCAATGGCTTCACCGGAAGTTCCATCTGGCACCTCATCTACTCCTTCCCACCCGTCATGCCTGGTCAGATCGAAGCTGGCTTCGAAGACTTCGCAACGCGCTGGACGCCGATCCTCGATTCATTCAAGGCGGACGGCATCAAGTTCGGTCTCGAAGTGCACCCCACGGAGATCGCGTTCGACATCGCCTCAGCTGAGCGTGCGATCGAAGCGGTGAACGGGCACGAGGCCTTCGGCTTCAACTACGACCCAAGCCACTTCGGCTATCAAGGCGTCGACTACGTCGAGTTCATCTACCGCTTTGCGGATCGTATCAACCACGTTCACATGAAGGACGTTGCCTGGTCGGACACCCCAACGGATGCCGGGGTCTTCGGTGGTCACGTGGAGTTCCACGACCGCCGCCGTTTCTGGGACTTCAAGTCCGTTGGACGTGGTGACATCGACTTCGAGAAGATCATCCGAGCGCTCAACGATATCGAATACGTCGGTCCTCTCTCCGTTGAGTGGGAAGACGGCGGTATGGACCGCGAACACGGCGCGGCCGAGTCTTGTGCTTTCGTCAAGAGCCTCGACTTCCCTGCATCGAACATCGTCTTCGACGCACAGTTTGCAGAGAGTTAGGTCTCTCTGACATCAACATTTTCAGAAGCGGCCCACCCGGAAACGGGTGGGCCGTTCTTGTTAATTATGGCTTGGCCTTTTCAAGAACCTCGCTGATTCTGACAGTTTTGCCTCCGCGACGCTTGCTTTCATCGGCGGCTTCCATGAAGGCGAAGAGTTCGATAGTTTCTTCGGCGGGGATAGGCGCTTTGCCAGTTTTGAAGAACTTTACGATTTCGGCGACGAGAGGTTCGTAGCCGTCGAAGTTTCCGATAGGGGATTCGCCTTTCTCGCCTTTAGCATTGCCAGAGTAGCCTTTGCCTTCGCGGAAGATGCCTGTGCGGCCGCCTGCCCAGGTGCCTTCGACCTCGATCAAGCCGTCTGGGGTTTGTCTGCGAATAACGCTTTCACAGCCGGTGCCCATGACGGTGAAGAGCGCTTCGCAACCGTGCACGCCGTACCAGAAGAGATCGGGGTGATGCTCCTCGACCTTTGCTGGGCTGGAGGCGATGGCGTGGGTGACTTTGCCCATCGATCCAGCGCGGACGGCTTGAGTGGTCTTGGAATAGCGTAAGGATGATGACGAGAACACGGGAACATCGGCTTCCTTGGCGAGCCGGAAGATCTCTAGAACATCGGCAAGCGTGCCTGCCATGGGTTTGTCGATGTAGAGTGGTTTCTTGGCTGCGATGACGAGACGCGCTTGGGCGAGGTGAGGTCGGCCATCGACGCTCTCGAGCATGACGGCATCGACTTTCTGGCAGAGTTCTTCGATGGTCTCGCAAATTTCGACGCCATAGTCCTCTTGCAAGGTCTTGGTGTAACCGTCTACGCGCGAGATGCTTGATTCAATGTCAGGGCTACCGCCTTTGTATGCGGCGATCACTTTTGCGCCGGGCACATGCCCTTTGGCTTTTGGATCGTTCAAGGTCTTGGTGAAGGCGACGACGTGGGACGTGTCGAGGCCGATGATACCGACGCGGATGGGGTCCTGGGCAATGGCCAGGAGTGATAGGGCTGTCGTGAGGATAGTGGCGAGGATGCTAGTTTTCATGGAGAGACAGGTTCTAGTTGGTCATTGAGATCTTCGAGAATAGAGAGCACGTTGGGATTCTCAGCCGCCTCCGCAAAGGTGAGAGCTATCATGGCGGATAAACCCAGAATCCCCAGTGGTGAGTTCATCTACCAATCCTGATAGATGGGGTTCTTTTCGACGAGCCTCAAGTTGAGATCATTGCTTCGCCACACGGAGATAGTAGGCGCTCTCACCAAGCCCAGAAAGGGCTCGACCCGTTTCCTCTGCTTGACCTGGGATGTCGGTCTGGCGGATTCAAACTGCTAGCGCACAACGGTTGGCCATTCGCCAGATGTTAGGGTCTGGCTCCCCTGAATACTATAAGTGCTCGTCGCATCCGAGCGCCATCGTAGATTTACCCCTTCGACGCCAGACCTTCCGATATTGGTGACTGCGAGATCCGAGTCGTCGTCTGCAGGCTCGTCAGGCAGTTCAACTGGGAAGGCTGCTAGCGAATAGATGCCGTTGAACAATTTGGGCCTGACGCCTTTGCCGTCCGTGAAGTCTGTCGAACCCACGGCAGTGACTGCTGCTGTTGTTGTACCAATTTGATAGAGTCGATCAAAGGCTTCAAATAATCCGTCTGGCGTCCATGCGAGCGACTGAATGGGAGCCTGCATGTCTCCAATGATCTCTGTGGCTCCAATGGCAGGGGCGATCGTCACGAGGTTGTGTGTGCCCAGCATGGGTGAGAATCAGAAGGGGTTCAAGTCCCCTGTGTGAAATCGAATGTATCATGAAATATCCGTTCAACGAAGTAGTGATCAGAAGCACTAGCCGAAGTCAACTGCGGAAGGGTGACCGACCGTG
>CALLLI010000192.1 GCA_938082635.1 uncultured Verrucomicrobiales bacterium | reverse complement strand
ACGCGCCGAGACAGCCGAGTATAAGAAGTTCAAACAGTGCACAGGCGAGCTGATAGATCTCAGCATCGAGTTGTCGAAAGGGAAGATTGCCCGACTACGAAATCAGTCTGCTGACTCATGAGAACTTACCACTCACGAGATCATGCAGCAAGGTATCGAATTCCAGGTTGGCATAGAAGTTCGAATCGATGCATCCTAAAGCCTCCCGCCATGAAACGAACGACAATTCAGCAAATAGCTCTCGCCCTTGTTGCCATAGCAGCACTCGCTCAGCCTCTACAGTCAGCTCCCGCCGAGCGCCCAAACGTCCTGCTCGTGAAGCCTGTCATCCTTTGCGATGACAACGGCGAGAATCCAGCACGCTCCGCTTTGCCCAAGACGCTGGCTGACCAAGTCTACACACGCGGTGATCTCGAGTTTCTCTATCTGCCTCCCGTACAGTGGCACTACGGCCAAGCCCGCCGGGGTGAGATCAACTTAGATACCATCGTTAAGAGCGGCCATGCCAACGGCATGATTGTTAGGGATCCTCGTGTTGCCACGCTCCTCTTCGTCTCTGCGGTCGATGGCATGACAAAGCCTCTAGGTCGCGGCCTCCAAGGAGGCAACATCTGCTTCGTCAACCTTGGTGCCCCTGACAAGATGCATAATCCCGCCGAACGTGCCTTCGTCGTGGCTCATGAAATCGGCCACTGCCTCGGCATGATTCATGCCGTCAATGACCTCAAAGTACCAGACGATGTGCCGAACCTTCAAGGAGACGGCCCATTCGCAGAACGCCTCGCTGTCGAAGGACTCCATCCCACTCAGGTAAGAACACTGCATAAAAGTCCACTCGCCCTTCCTCGACTGCACTTCAGCAGCAAAGATGAAGCCGCCAACCTCATTTGCGAAGACCAATGGGACCTCCCACTCGACACCCTAACACCGGACAATCTCCGCTTCGAACTTGGTCTCACGCCAGCCACGCCACTTCCGAACGACGCCCAAGAACGCCTAACCCTCATCAAAGGAAAGTATGCGGAACTATCCACAACCTTCTCTAAGGAGGACAAAGAGCAACTCACTTTATGGACCCAACGGATCGATCAGTTGACCAACCCGCAATGGCCCATGATCTCACGACTACCCTGGCATTTCGCCAAGATGTCAGCCACCTTCTGCAAGGGCAAGCCCCACACACGAGGGCTACACATCGTCTTAACCGACGAAGCTTTAAAACGCTTCTGCCAGAACGAAAACAAGGCACTCGAAGTGCTCATTCACGAGAAACTTCACGTCATCCAGCGGCTCATGCCTCACCACTTCGAAGCCGCCTATCAGAACTACGGCTACGAGTCCGTCACCGTTCCTCAGGAGACCGCACACAAGCTCAACTTCGTCCGCAATCCTGATGCCCCTCTTCCAAACTGGGCTATTCGCCACGATGATAGCCTTCTACTCCTAGCTACCTCCCTCAACACAAAAGGTGACGACTTCCAGTTCATCGAGCGCGCCTACCCTATCGACAAAACATCCGTCGGCCAGGCCCTTCCACAAACGACCATACTCGATGATTTCCGCGCCAAGTTCCCCATCCGTGTTGGCCACGATCACCCAAACGAAGTCGCCGCCCACACCCTTGGCCGGCTCTTTCGAGTCGAGATGCTAGGCGAACCCAATGATCTCCTCACCCGCATACAGCGGACCACTCTAAATGAGGCTAAACAATCTTTCGCCAAACTCCTGCAGTTCCCTGATACAGAATAGTACGTCCAACCATCATGAAAGCGATTCTCATCCTTCTCACGCTCTCTGCGATCCATCTTCAAGCAGCGAGCACACCTAACATCATCTTCATCTTTGCCGACGACATGGGCGTTGGCGATGTTTCACACAATGGCGGCAAAGCCCCCACGCCACACATCGACCGCTTGGCGACAGAGGGCATGCGCTTCACAGATGCGCACACCACCTCTTCTGTTTGCACGCCGTCTCGCTATGGTCTCCTCGCAGGCCGCTACAACTGGCGCACGCATTTGCAGAAAAGCGTCTATTTCAATCCACACGACAAGCCGCTCATCGCGGAGAACCAATCGACCGTCGCGTCTCTCCTCAAGGGCGCAGGCTACCACACCGGCTGCGTCGGGAAATGGCATCTTGGGATCGGCTGGGAATTCAAGGAGGGCTTCACCGCGACCAAAGAGCAAGCGGGACAAGGTTGGGACATCGACTACACCAAACCAGCGGTGACACCGACCGCGCATGGCTTCGACTACTTCTTCGGAATCCAAGCCTCGCTGGACATGGCACCCTATGTCTACATCGAGAATACCTTGGCGACTGCACCAGCCACCGTGGTAAAAGCCTTTCATCGCAAAGGAGCCGCCGCTGCCGATTTCGAAGCCGTCGACTGCCTTCGTGACTTCGCGGCAAAGTCCGTCGCGTTTCTAGACCAACGCGCCGCCGAGCCTGACAAACCGTTCTTTCTCTACCTTCCACTCACCTCTCCCCACACCCCCATCGTACCCAGCAAAGCATGGGCCGGCAAATCAGAGATCGGAAAGTATGGGGACTTTGTCATGGAAACCGATTGGGTAGTCGGGCAAGTGCTAGAATCTTTGGATAAACACAACCTCGCCAAAGACACCATCGTCTACTTCTCGACCGACAACGGCTGCTCACCTGCCGCCAAAATTGACCAACTTGAAAAGAAGGGCCACAAGCCGAACGGAGACCTACGAGGTCACAAAGCCGATATCTATGAAGGCGGTCACCGTGTCCCCTTCATCGTGCGTTGGCCCGGTGTCGTTGCTCCCGCCACGAGCACAGATCGACTCATTAGCACCAGCGACGTCTTCGCCACCACGGCCGACATCCTCGACCAGGAAATAAAGCCTACCGACGGCGTCGATAGCATCTCCTTTCTCCCCACCCTCAAAGGCGAAGCGCAGCAGCCCCGCAGCGCCGTCGTGCATCACTCCATCAATGGCAACTTCGCCATCCGCGAGGGCTACTGGAAACTCTGCCTCTGCCCAGGCTCAGGAGGCTGGAGCGCCCCACGCCCTGGCAAAGGGCCGAAAGGCGCACCTAAGGTGCAACTCTTCAACCTCACCAAAGATCCTGCCGAAACCACCAACCTCCACGCCACCCATCCCGAGAAAGTCGCCCACCTGACCGCACTCCTCCAATTATTCATCGACAAGGGACGCAGCACTGAAGGCAAGATTCAGAAGAACGATGCTGAGATCGTAGTCCACAAATAGCAAACCTCCCGCCTTCCTTCATTGCCCTATGCGCATGTGAGCGCCATCAATTCGTGTTCATTCGTGATTTCAAGCACAGCCCAATCACTTCGCTAAACTTCACGCCTAAGACTCGACACGAGCCTCAGACTATGATTCCATCGAAGCTGCGATGCTTCGGTTTCACGATCTCTCCCAACCGACCTCCTCTCGCCGGAGCTTTCTTCAGGTAGGCAGTTTGGCTTTGGGAGGGCTCTCTTTGCCACAACTTCTCCAAGCACAATCGAAAGCGAATGGGCTAGGGCGTTCATTGAAAGACAAGTCGGTCGTCTTTCTGTTCATGCATGGTGGGCCGTCTCAAATTGAGACCTTCGATCCAAAGATGACGGCGCCTTCGGAAATCCGAAGCACCACCGGTGAAATTAAAACGAACATCCCTGGCGTGACTTATGGGGGCACGATGACGCAGTTGGCCAAGCAGGCGCATCGGAGTGTGGTCGTTCGCTCCTTTGCCACAGGCGATGGCAACCATGATATCAAGCCGATCGTAGGAAAGCAGTCCTTGGGGGCAAATCTGGGATCGATCTACTCTAGAGTCGCAGGCGCGACTAGACCCGCTTCAGGGATGCCTACCAATGTCACCTTGCTGCCGCGTGCCGTCGATGAAACCGCGCAAGAAGTGACACGACAGTTCGGGAAGTTCGAAGCGACGGGCCCGGTAGGCTCAGTTTACGCCCCCTTCATGCCTGGATCGGGTGGTTATCTTCAGGACGACATGACGCTGCACCTCGCGCGTCAGCGTCTCGATGATCGTCGCCATTTGTTAGACCAACTCGATGATCTCAAGCGCACCTTGGACAAGAGCGGCGGAGCGGGACTGAACACGTTTCAAGAGCAGGCTTTCGACACTATCATAGGAGGCGTTTCCGATGCCTTCGACCTATCCAAGGAAGACCCGCGCACCTTGTCGCGATACGACACAAGCCCTTTAGTGCCGCCAAGCAGCATCCGCAAGGTGTGGAACAACCACAAGAACTACCGCGATCATGGGCAATCGTTAGGGAAACTCATGCTCATGGCTCGGCGTCTATGCGAACGGGGCTGTGGCTTTGTCACCGTGACGACCAATTTCGTCTGGGACATGCATGCCGACGTAAACAACGCAACTATGGTCGAAGGCATGCGCTACGTGGGACAGCCGTTTGATCACGCGGTATCAGCGTTCATCGAGGATGTGCATGAGCGTGGCCTGAGCGACAAGATCTTGCTAGTCTGCTGCGGTGAAATGGGCCGCACGCCACGCATCAATGCAAAGGGTGGCCGTGATCATTGGGGCAAGCTCGCACCGCTCCTTCTCTCTGGTGGAGGTCTGGAAATGGGCCGCGTGATCGGCGAATCCACCCGGGACGCTGGCGAACCAAACAGTGAGATCGTGACTCAGTCGCATCTCATCAGCACCTTGATGCACACCCTATTTGATGTGAGCCAGGCTCGGCTCCTCGATCACCTCCCCCGTGAGATCGCCCGCTTGATCACTGACGGACAGCCGATTCCGGGACTAATCTAGGTGGACATCGTCCTGGGAGTCAGCTCAAACTCCCTCATGCGATCCATACTTGTTCTCATCTTCTGCGTCGGCGTCACCATGGCCGCCGATTGGCCCCATCAACGCGGACCTCAGCTCGATGGCAACGTTCCTTCTGACGGCACCCTGTTGGCTACCTTACCTGAAGAACCACGCGTGCTTTGGAGAGCCCCGGCAACCGACGGCTATGCCGCGCCGATCATCAGCAACGGTCGTGTCATCTTTGGAGACTTACAAAAACGCAAAGAAACGTTCCATGCACTCGACTTGGCAAATGGGAAGCCGATTTGGCATCACGAACTAGACAAGCCACACAAAGATGGTTTCGGCACGGGGCCTCGCTGCGCACCCGTCACAGACGGCAAAGTCGTAATCATGCAATCGTGCATGGGTGAGTTGCACTGCGTCGACGCAAAGACAGGCGATCTCATCTGGAAGAAGAACTACCAGACGGACTTCAAAGCCCCTTACTTTGGAGAGAAAGGCACAGCAGTCGGCGGGAGCCGCCATGGTTACAATGCCAGTCCATGTATCGATAGCCATCACGTCATCACACTTGCCAGCGGTCCTGGAGCCGCAGTCGTCTGCCTCGACAAGCAAACGGGCGACGTCGTGTGGCAATCACAGGATGACCAAGCCGCTTACTCGCCACCCATCGTCGCGACAGTCGGTGGCGTAAAACAGGTGCTATGCTTCACGGTGGAAGGCGTGATGGGCTTAGATCGGAAGGATGGAAAGGTTCTGTGGCGCGTCCCAATGTCGACTGACTATGGTCGCCACGTCATTGCGCCCATCGTCTACAAAGACTTGGTCATCGTGGGCTCGCATCAAGTCGGCTTGATTGCCACACGAGTCATCAACGAGGATGGCAAGGTTCGGATCGAAGAAGCCTGGAAGCGCCCCACGGACGAAGGCGGGCCTAACATTAGCAGCCCTGTGAAGATTGGCGATCACCTCTACATGCTCATCAGCGAGACCGTCGTCTGCCTCGATGCCAAGACTGGCAAACAAAGCTGGGCTCAAGAAGGCCTGATCAACACCGGAGACCGCCGTGCTTTCGCAGCCTTCATTGGCATAGGCGACAAGATCATGATGCTCACCGACATGGGCGAGCTCATCCTCTTCAAAGCAGATCCAAGCGCCTACAGCGAAGTCAGTCGCGCCCAGGTGTGTGGCAAGAACTGGTGTCACCCTGCCTACGCGGATGGCAAGATCGTAGTCAGAGATGCCAAGAAACTCACTTGTGTCGACCTCACACCCAACAACTAATTCCCCATGAAACCACGTCGCCTCATCCTCTTTGTTCTTGCGGGGTTACTCAGCATCTCAGTCGCGCAAGAGAGACCGAATGTGCTGCTCATCTGCGTCGATGATCTTCGGCCCGAGTTGAAGTGCTTCGGGGCAGATTACATTCAATCTCCTCACATTGATGCACTCGCCGCTCGGGGAGTCGCGTTCCAGCGTCACTACGTTCAGGCACCGACGTGTGGAGCCTCACGATACACCTTGCTGACTGGACGTTACGGAAGCCCTAGCAATGGAGCTATCTTTGCACGCGCCGCTTCCCTGCAGAAAGATCCCAAGGCTGTGCCACAAAGCATGCCCGCGTGGTTTCGCCAGCACGGTTACACCACGGTCTCCGTGGGCAAAGTCACACACCATCCCGGTGGCCGAGGCGGCCCTGATTGGAATGAGGATGCCAAGCCTGAGATGCCAAACTCGTGGGATCGCCATCTGCTACCCGCAGGCCCTTGGCAACATCCACGCGGTTGGATGCATGGCCTCGCAGACGGAGAGATTCGAAAGAACGCCAAGGACATGGCCCTGTTTCAATCCCTGGAAGGAACAGACGCAATCTATCCCGATGGTCCCAACACAGACGAGGCTGTTCGCCAGCTAGCACTTCTATCCAAAGACTCCTCAGAGAAACCATTCTTCCTCGCCTTCGGCATCCTACGCCCACACCTGCCGTTTGGAGCCCCTGCCAAGTATCTCAAACTCTATCAGAACGTCGATCTACCACTCATTCAGCATCCCAAGAAGCCCGAGGGCAAGACCACCTGGCATGGCTCAGGCGAGTTCATGAAATACAACCGTTGGGGTCGCAGTCCCAATGAAGATGCCGAGTTCGCCCTGGAAGTGCGTCGACACTACGCCGCCTGCGTCTCCTACGCAGACGCCCAAGTCGGTCGCATCCTGAAACAACTCGATGACCTCGGCCAGCGTGACAATACCATCGTGGTTCTGTGGGGCGACCACGGCTGGCACCTCGGCGAGCACGCCATCTGGGGAAAGCACGCACTCTTCGAGGAGTCCTTGCGATCCCCTCTTATCGTCAGCTATCCCGGCATGCCCAATGCTGGCAAAGCGACTCAAGCCATGGTCGAGACGTTAGACATTTTCCCTACCTTGGTGGACTTGGCAAAGATCCCCACCGCATCCCATGCTCAAGGCGAATCGCTCATTCCAACAATCAACGCACCCTCCGATTCAAAGGGCCATCCAGCGATCAGTTACAGCAAGAATGCGCAGACCATTCGAACAACAACCCATCGCCTCATCGCGCACAAGGGCGGTCACCTGGAACTCTACGATCATCGCACTCCTGCCGGAGAGACGAAAAATCTAGCAGACACTCAACCAGAACTGACGACAGAATTGCGAGCCAAACTCAACGCCAGACTGAATCGTCCCATGAACTAGCCTCCCCATGATCCATTCCTCCATCTTTCGATTTCTATCATTGCCACCGCTCCTCGTCTTACTTGGAATCTATGCTCAAGCTCAAGACGAGCCACCCATCATAGCTTATGTGGGCACTTACACCTCCCCGCTCCAGAATATGCGGCCTACCCAGGTAGATTTACCGCCTGGCAATGGACGTGGTATTCACTTGTTCCGCATGGACCGCAAGACAGGCGCACTGACTCCTGATGGCATTGTTGAAATGGGCACCAGCCCAAGCGCGCTTGCCTTCAACGAAGCCAAAACGCATTTGTATTCCGCCAACGAAACCGAGCGCATCGGCGACAACGAATCCGGTTCCGTCAGCGCTTTCAAGGTGGATGCAACCACTGGCCAACTCACTCTGTTAAACAGTGTCAGTTCGGAAGGCAAGGGACCAGCGCATCTCAGCGTGCATCCGTCAGGAAAGTTTGTCTTGGTAGCGAATTACTTTGGCGGCTCCGTCGCCGTGCTACCTATCGAACCCGACGGTAGCCTCGGCCCTGCGACAGAGGTCAAGCAGGACAGCGGCACCGTAGGGCCCACGAAGGCTACCAATGCCCCTCCAGGAAGCTTCGCCTTCAGCGGCCATGATCAGGCACATGCGCATATGATTGAAACCGACCCAGCCGGTCGATTTGTTGTGCATTGCGATCTCGGACTAGATCAAATCTTCGTTTGGAAATTCGACGAAACGTCTGGAAAACTCACGCCCAACGATCCTCACATCACGACATTGCCTCCTGGCGACGGCCCACGACACTTCTACTTCCACCCGAATGGCAAGTGGTTCTATTCCATCCAAGAGGAAGCTTCTAACATCGCTCTATTTGACTACGATTCAGAGACGGGTCGACTCACCGCACGACAGACGATTTCCAGCTTACCGCCCGGCTATGCTGGCAGCAGCTTTGCTTCAGAGATCATGGTCTCTGAAGACGGCAAGTTCGTCTATGCTGGCAACCGCCTGCACGACAGCGTAGCCATCTTTGCAGTCGGCGAGACCGGCACGCTAGACTACCTCGGAGAAGAAGCGACTCGTGGCAATTACCCGCGAAGCTTCAATGTCGATCCCACCGGGGCATTCCTTTATATTTGCAATCAGCGTGCCGATCAACTCGCGACATTTCGTATCAATCACGAAACTGGCGGCCTCACCTTCACCGGCCATTACACGCCCGTCGGCAATCCCTCGATCATCGTGTTTCGAGAGCTCAGAAGTGAGTAGCGTTACAGTCATCCCTTTCCAAACCCATTATGAATCATTCACTCTCATTACCACTTCTTGCCGCCTGGTTGTTCGCTAGCACCTTTGCCATGGCAAATCCCGTCAAATACACCGGCACGGCATCAATAGCCAAAGGCAAACACCTCGTCTTCATCGCGAGCGACCACGAGTATCGCGGCGAAGAAACTCTACCAGCTCTGGCGCGGATCCTATCAAAGCACTATGGCTTTGATTGCACGGTGCTATTCGGACTGGACGAGAACGGGGAGATCCAAGCGGGTGCATCGAACATTCCAGGCCTTGAAGCGCTGGAAGGAGCTGACGGGATGGTGATGTTCACCCGTTTCCAAGCGCTGCCAGACGAGCAAATGAAACACATCGATGCCTACTTAAAACGGGGCCTTCCCGTCATGGGGCTACGAACTTCCACTCATGGATTTAAGTACGGAAAGAAAGAGAGCGCTTACGCCAAGTATGACTACCAATCGAAGGCGAAAGACTATGATCGCGGTTTCGGCCACCAAGTCCTCGGCCAGACCTGGGTGGGTCACTACGGAAAGAACCACAAGCAAAGTACGCGCATCACCATTGTCGACGACAAGGGCTCCCACCCGATCTTACGCGGCGTGAAAGACATTCACGTGCAGTGCGGAGGCTACAATGCGGAACCGCAGGACGATTGGAATATCCTCACCATGGCACAACCACTCATGAGTATGGAGTTCGACGGTAAGCCTGACGCGAGCAAACCTCCCATGGCTTCCGAGTGGACCCGCGAGTATGTCGGCGAAGATGGCAAGAAAGGACGCGTTTTCACCTCACTGTATGGCGCTTCCGAGGATATCTTAAACGAAGGCTATCGCCGCATGTTAGTCAACGCGATTTACTGGATGCTAAACCTGGAAGACGATATCAAAGTCGACGCGCCCATTGACTTTGTCGGAAAGTATCAACCCAACACCTTCCGCGGAGGCGGCTATGCTCACGGGGTCAAGCCTGAGGTCTACAATGGCTTCGAAAGCCCCATTCCTGCGAACAACAACGTCGATGCGCCTAAGAAACGTAAGGAGAAGGCCAACAAGTAAGAGGAAATTGGCTCGCCCGTATACAAAGAAAACCCCTTGCCCGACAAGCGGACAAGGGGTTCAAGGGACTCAAATGGGTTGATTAGAGAATGAGATAGAAGATCAGGAAGTCTTCTTCTTCACCGTCGTGACTGTCTTCACTTTGTAAGTCGAAGCCTTTTTACCTAAGGCTTTGACCAAGGTTTTCTTGGTGAGAGCTTCACCAGTGGACATCACGACCACCTTCTGCGTGCCTGGCTTCTCGCCAGCTGCAATCTTGATTTCTGAAACACCATCGAGCTTTTTGAACGCCGCACGGACGTCTGCTTTACAACCTGCTCAAGTAACGCCAGTCATGCCGACCACATAAGAGGTCGCCGCTTTCTTCTCCTCAGCGAATCCGGAAACGAGTCCGAGAGCCAAGGTCAATGCCATGATAAATTTTTTCATAATAGTATAGATAAGTTTGGATGAGAGTCCCGAAGCCCACCGATACGAACTCGCGCCAGTAACAGGTGGTCTCCAGTATGACAGACGAGCGGACGGAGTAGATGATCCGCATTAATATTCGAAACGTTCAACTTGCGGCTTTCAAGGCTCGGGCGATCGCTCCTTCCGGATCTCAATCCAACACTTCTTGCAAGTCACCGCAGCGATTTCCTCCGTGGCAATTCTTTCGACCTCAGCAAGGTGAGCTGCCTCCTTATCTCGCGGATTGCAGGCGACCATGCCATCCTCATTGAGGAAATGGAGATCGCGCTTTCTTAGTTTGCGATGGTCTGGCGTGGTCATGATACCCTGCCATTAGTCCATCTATGTCGGGAAGGCAAGCTGGCCACGACCTCCGCAGCAGGGCTGCGTTCGGAAAGCGGCAGAAGCCTGCCACAGTCCAAGGATAATGTTCGGGCTATCAATAGGCTTCAGCCTTAGTTACGATTCTTGGCATGATGGATCGACGACATTTCCTGACAACCTCCGCTCTGGCGAGCTCGGCGACTGCACTGCGGGCGGCAACTGAGCCGACAACACACGTGGCAACCAATGTTTTCCCCTGAATGATGTTTTACCGTCGGCGGGATCGGGAATGGAAGGACGATGTGGCCGCTGGATTGGCAGAAGTGGCAAGGTCTGGGGTGAAGGGATTTGAGCCCATTGCCGGATCCGCAGAAGATGTTCGTCGATTAGGACCTTTGCTAGACAAGCACACACTTGAGATGCGTTCGCTCTATGTGAACAGCAGGCTGCACGAATCGGCCGGCGTTGATGAAGCGATCCGTGGCGTGCTAGCCATTGCCAAAGAAGCGAAGGCTTTGGGCACCAAGATCATTGTGACCAACCCGGTCCCGACTCGTTGGGGCGGCCTTGAGGATAAGAGCGACGCTCAACTCAAGGTGCAATCAACGGCGCTCAATGAACTTGGCATAGAAGTCCGGAAACTTGGCCTGACATTTGCCTATCACAACCACGATGCGGAGCTTCGCCAAGGCGCCCGCGAGTTTCATCATATGCTGACGGCCACGGATCCAGAGAACGTGAAGCTCTGCCTGGATTCGCATTGGATCTTTCGTGGTTGTGGGGATTCCCAAGTGGCCTTGTTTGACGCGGTGGCCCACTACCACACACGCATTGTCGAGCTGCATTTGCGACAATCTACGGGTGGCATTTGGACGGAAGCGTTCTCGATGGAGGGCGACATTGACTCCCCCCGCCTCTTTGAGCAGCTGGAGACGTGGAAACTGAAACCACACCTCGTGTTAGAGCAAGCAGTTGAAGAAAAGTCCCCCGACATGCTATCCACAGTCGAAGAGCATCGGTTAGGCCTGAAGAACTTGCTTCAAGCAGTCCAGTAGTGTTCTTCACCGGCTGGAAGCCGGTGCTACCTTACCTGCCAAAGAACTTGTTTAGTGTCTCCTCAGATGGGGGCTTGGTCGCGAGAGAAACAGCGATCAGCGCCACGGTGCTTGCGAGAACGCAGAACGTTACTGGCATGATGCCAGGGCCGACCGTGTATTCGCTACCACCTGCGAGGATAAAGAAGACAAGCCACGCTAGGGTACCCACAATGATCGAGGCATAAGCACCTGCTGTGGTGACGCGTTTCCAATAGAGAGCCGCGAAGACCAGCGGTGTGAGCATGGCAAAGCCGCTGAAGCACCATATGGCGAGATCGAAGACATTCTTATTCGCAGCCCAAAGTGAAAGGACATAGGTGAGGGCCACGATGACCATGATAAAGCCACGCGCGATCCAAATGGTCTGTTTGTCTGTAAAGCGGTCTTGCCCAACTTTGTGCAGCACGATGTCGTTGGTAAACATCGTTCCTAAACAGAGGAACTGAGAGTCCAACGATGACATGATGGCAGCGAGTACGCCTGCCGTGAGCAGGCCGGTGAGGACTTGGTTATCCACGAGTTCAGCCATCATCTTGGAGAGCACGGCCGCAGGTGGCACCCCAGGCGGAATCAACCCCGTCGCCCAAGCCCCAATAAGCACACAGGGCACCCAGACAACAAGAATACAGATGGGATGCGCGATGAGCGTTAGTTTAAACGTGTTCGCACTCCTTGCTGTGAGCCAATGCTGGAAGAGATGCGGGAACATGCCCACACTGAGAGGGATAAAGAGATAGGTGAGGAACATCCAGGGTGGCACGCCGAGTTCACGCGACTTGTCGACAAGCTCCCCTGTCACAGGGGCCTTCGCCTTATAGTCCATTTCTAGAACCTTACGACCAAGATGCGGTTGGTAGCCTGCTAAGCTAGGATCGGCATTGCGAATCTTGCCGCGGATAAGCGGCGTGGCTAATCTCTCAACCTTACTACTCCCATCCTTTTGCTCCACGATACCATAGTTCTGTACCAAGAGGCCCTTCTCGTTCACCGTGATGGGAACTTTGCTCGCTTGCTCTGCGCCACCTAAAGCTTTCACAATCAACGTGAAGGCAACCACACCCATGATCATAAAGACGATGGTCTGAAAGGTGTTTGCCCAAGCTGCACCGCGAGAACCACCGGCGAACACGTAGGCTAGGACAATCAGGCAAATGCCAAGACCACTGAGCCAAGGAGGGATGCCGCCATTCCAAACGGCATGCGGGAAGAGATCAGGAAACGCTCCTGCCGTTACTGGCAGGATGGTCTTGCCTGCCCCAATGACACCAATGAGAAGGTAAGGAATGACCAATCCCACGAGGATCGGAAAGAGGAGGTAGCCAATACCATTGGATTCAAACCGCGAACGAAAGAACTGAATCTGCGTCACGAAGCCGTGCTTCATTCCATAGCTCCACAAACGAATGCCGATGGCAAAGAAGCAGATAACATGAACGAGACCTGAGATAGAGGCCATGAGCCCGTAGACACCGATCCCACGCTCGAACGCCTTCCCGGTGGAACCGACAAGGGCAAAGGCCGTCATCGTAGTACCGAAGACAGACATCAAGAGGAGGAATGGTCCAATGGAGTGACTCGCGACGAAGTAGTCCTTACTCGTCCCCCG
Organism: uncultured Verrucomicrobiales bacterium; assembly: GCA_938082635.1. Classification (GTDB taxonomy): domain Bacteria; phylum Verrucomicrobiota; class Verrucomicrobiia; order Verrucomicrobiales; family DEV007; genus JAACDM01. Next base: position 10,422 of record CALLLI010000192.1, on the reverse strand, counting down.
CGATTGCTTTCCACTGAACAATCCTAGGCCTAACAAGAGGGCTAGGTAGATGAGGATAACAACGAGAACGATCATCGGATGTTGTACTGGTTGTCCTTCATCTTAGATTGCACATCAGTCCCCTCATCCTTCGTCGTCGCCCAATCAACGAGTTCGTTGGGCCAGGCAAACTTAATCGCGAAGACGGCAAGTATCGCCACGGCAATCGAGAAGCACGCATGGTAGAACAGACCCACTGGCATGAATCCAAAGACAAGATTCGTGTTGTCCCACAACCAGAAATCCTGGTGGAGGATGAGCATGGCAATGGCGATGCCAGTGATGAGCTTCTTCATAGGGAGTGGCGAGAAAGGACACGAGCTGGAAGCCCGTGCTACTCTACTTACTTCTTCTCGAGTTCGAAGGCGTAGAGGTGAGATTGCGTACCAATGTAGAGAACGCCATTGGAAACGACAGGGCTCGCGTAGATAGGACCGCTGAACTCCACTGCAGGAGATTCACCGTCTTCGCCGCAAATCACTTTGAGCTCTTTGCCAGTACCAAGGATGATCAATTCGCCCTCTTCAGTGCCGATGAAGACTTTTCCATCGACCACCAAGACGCTGCCCCAGATGTGGCCAAAGGTATCGTATTCCCAATACTTCTCACCCGTCATAGCATCGAAGCAGTAGGCGAAACCGCGATAGTCAGCCGTATAAAGGAGATCATCAACGATCGCTGGGGTGGACATGCTGCGCTCAATCCCCTTGTAAATCCAAACGGGATCACCCGACAGATCGCCAGTCTTGCTTGGGTCGATACAGCTAAGCGTTCCTAGGCCCTCTCCATGCTCTGGGTCTTGCCCGGTCAACACGTAAACCTTATCTTTATAAAACACAGGTGTTGCCACCACTTCGTTAGGGCCGGTTGGCTTAGGATACGTCACCTTGCGGTACTCAGGTGGATTGCAATCGTAGCGGAAGAGTTCGTTCAGAATACCAAAGGTCTCTCCTTCATCCTCTTCCTCACCAGGCACGACATCGAAGCCGTAGCACCAGCCATCACCAGCACCAAAGATGATCATGTCCTTGCCGTTCGCTTTACCGAGAGCTGGGGACGCCCAAGAGCAATGGAGGACGCGTGAGCTGATTTCTGACACTTCCTCTGCAACCAACTCGCCAGTCTCAGCATCAAGCATGATGAGACTAGGTGCGGACGGAGAAGGCAGATTGAGGTGCGAGTAATCAACTCCGTTCGAAGTGGTCGCGATGACCTTGTCTCCAAGAACAAGAACGGAACTACTCGCCACATTGTGAGGGAAGGCACCGAGCTCATCTCCTCGCATGTCGAATACCCAAATGATATCGGCGTCCTTAGGACCCACTTCCACGGGCTCCTTACCAGGGCCAGCCATGTAAGCACCTTCTGTCTGGATACCTTGGTTGCCATTCTTCTGGCCCTCGACATCGAAGCAAAGGACTTCACAGCGGTTCGTCACCACGTATCCGCGATTGCCCACGATCGTGGCGCTGGAACAAATGCCCAGAAATTCCCAATCAGAAACCTTCCCGGCACCTAACTTAGGCACGACAAGCTGCCACAGATACTCACCCGTCTTTTCATCGAAGACCATCATGTTTCCACGATCCCCAAGATGCTTGGGATCACGAGGCGATTCATTGTTCGTGCCCACATACACGCGGCCGTCAGCAATCGTCGGCGTGCCGTAGGTCTGCGAACCGACCTTCGCCACCCACTTCAAATGCTTCGTGGTCGCCAAGTCCGTTTCTTCTGTGCCTTTCTTGAACTTGCCAGCACGCATGCCAACACCGGGAATGCCCTTCTCAGACGAAACCATGTTCCGATCATTGGTGCCTCCCCATTGAGTCCAATCTTCGGCAAGAAGTATGCCCCCGGATATGCCGAGGCCACCTATCATTGAAAGTAGTGTAAGACGTTGTTTCATGATTCGTAAAGTTGTGATTGGTTAGAACTACTGGTTCGCCGTTAGGGAAATGTTATCGATGTAGAGTCGTTTCTGACTCTGGGGAGAGAATCCGAAGATGCCCGGAGACCCGTTTGTGTTGGCATACTTGTGAGTGTATTCAATCGTCCAAGCCTCAGGCTCTGGCTCACCTTTGACCCAAGCCTTGCCTCGGACGATGCCGGAGCCATCTGCCTGCACGTCAACCCGCGTCTTGATCGTATACCAGGTCTTCGCTTTCACGACGAATGGCACGCTGTGTTTGATGCGCTCATGGTTGCTGCTAATCTCCATCACCTTGGCGTTGCCTCGGATAGAAATGAGGTAGCGCTGGTTGATCAGACCCATGTCACCTTTGATCCGACGATTGCCATCCGTCATGACATCCGCTTGAAACGTGTAGTTCTTCATGTCAGCCGTGCCGATAAAGGACGTTGCTCGTTGGAAGAGAACACGGTCGAGTGTCTTGGCGAGTGCTTTGGTGCCATCGACTTCACGGACTTCAAATTTCAAACGGGCGCCAATCCATGGAAGTGGCGGGAACGCATAGTTCACGCCGTCCTGCGCGTGTGGCACCGTGAGTTCGTAGCCTTCGAAATCTTCAGAGTAAGGCGCGCCCCCTAACAAACGACTACGGAGAAGACCACCCTTACCGTCAGCCGTGCCCTTGAACATACCGGCCGATTCTTTCGAATTCGTCGTCGTGACTAACTTATCCCCTTCCACTGTCGCATCGAGCTTGGCTTTCACTTTAGCCGTCGGTGGGATGAAGGCCTCAAAGGACGGTGTCACTGATTTGCCACGCACGCCAGCAGAGTCGATCTCGTAGGCTTTGAGCTGCACCGACTCACCTGCTTTCAACGCCACTTCATTCGGCACAATTGTGATTGCTGTGGTCGCACCCTTCTTAAGAGGCTCGTCTGTGGGAACATCGAGGTAGTTGATCTTGTCCGTCTTCATTTTGAAGCAATAGAGCTTCGACGTCGTGTGGACATAGACATGACCATTGGAGATCGCAGGAGCCCCTAAGCAACGGCCCTCCATTTCCATTTCAAAGATTCGCTCCGCTTTCTCATCGCTCGGCTTAATGACGAAGAATTTGCCGTTGTGCGTGGGCACATAAAGAATGCCATCCGCATACACTGGAGACGCATGAATGTTATCAGAGTCCAATTTCTCACGCCAAAGGATGTTGCCGTTGGTGACATCGACATTGCAAAGGTGACCCGTTTTATCGACGACATACGCGCGATCACCGACCAAGCACGGCGAACTCGTGAAGGCGACCAAGTCGTTGCGCCAGATCTCACTACTCTGATCCAGCACCACCTGAGTCTCACCGGCCTCGATCAATTTCTCGGGCAACTTGAGAGCCATCATTCGACCCTCGTTCGTCGTATCGTGATTCTCTTTGCCATGGATACAGACCAGCGATCCGTTCGGATGAATGGAGAGCGTGCTATTGACACCTCCTTTGGAGAAATGATAGCGCCAGAGCGATTGCCCAGTGTTGGCGTTCACACAGACGACATTGCCACAACCTGTCCCTGCGTAGAAGACACGCTTACCATCACGAGTTTCAAACACAGGCGTCGAGTTCGAGCTATCCTTGGGCGCCGTGCCAGGCTCGGCAGACCAAAGTGGCTCACCCGTGTGTTTGTCAAAAGCGTAGAAACGATCACGGGCCGGACCTTGCTTGCCCCAGAAACTCGTGATGCCACGGGTAATGACCATGTCGCCGTCAATCACCGGTGCACCCGTACGTCCGTTAGGGAACGTGAGGCGACCATAGGACTCCATGAGACTATGACGCCATAACAGTTTACCGTCCTTATCAAAACAACTGAACAGTCCGGTCGACGTGAGGAGATAGACGTTGCGCGTTTCCTGATCGACCTTGGGGCTTCCCGTGCCGTATCGACTGTAGACAGTATCGCTGATAAAGTCGTTCATACGATGTTCCCAAATCTTCGTGCCCTTGTCGGCATCGAGGCAGGAGAGAACGATGCGCTGCTCAGGACCTTCCTCAGTTCCATTGTAACCGAAAGAATAGAGGCGGCCATCCACGACGACAGGGCAGCCACGGCTAGAAACGTCGTAGGTCCATTTCAGAGACTTCTCACCCTCGAAGGCCCAGCCTTCATAAGTCTCTGGGCTCACGCCGGTCTGAAACGGCCCGCGCCAGTCAAAGAGATTGGATTGATCGTCTGTCTGCGCCTGCACTCCTAAAGTCATGGAAGCGAGCGAGATCAAGAGGGTGGAGCCTAGTCGAGGTAGGGCAGTGCGCATACGTGCTTGAATCATCCTGGTATCGTTCTGTTGCGGTGAAATTAAATGGCTGAAACGCCTTCCGGCACTGTCATCTGGTGGGTTTGGGTGTCAAACGGCTTTCCCGTTCGCTCCCCTTCCCATGCGCCAGGTTTACTGCCACTCCGCAAGAAATTGGACATTCAATTTGCCCACACTCATCACACCCCAGTCGATCACTCGTCACCTGGCGTGTAAGCCAGCACCTCATTCTTCAAAAGGAGATGTTTCAGCACCGCCTCTCCTTCTAGCATGGTGAGGTTCGGCACGCCAAAGAAACTGTCTTTGAAGGGCCCACTCTCGGGTTGGACACCCTCCCGGATCTGCTTCACAAACGCTTCGATCGAACTGGTGTCGAACTCAACGCCCGCCGCCTGAGCTGCTGAAGCAGCGGAAGAGACATTCTGCGAGTTCCTCTTGGCCGCACTCTTCCACGTGTCTGCCCAGGATTTCTTAATCGCTTCTTGCGCGTCAGTTGGTAGACCCGAGTCCGCCAAGGCCTCTGCCGCAGCATTATGATCATGCCGGTAACTCTGAAAACCTGAAGCCGCCAGGACGCGGGTACGCACGGATGGATCGTAAATCATCTTCGCCCACTCCATCGCACTCTCAGGATCATCCTTCTGAATCCCCTGGGTCAGGCCCTCAATCGCATGGTCAAGCCCCGCCAGTTTATCGTTCTCAGCGAGCCAGCGAGAAGCGTCTTCCGGGTGCTCTCTTCCCCAAATGCTGACAATCCAGCGCAGCATATCAACTCGGCTCTCGCCTCGGTTAAGATAGTAGATCGCCCCCAAAGGATCGCGGTCCACCCAAGCTTCAACGACATCCGAGAAGGCACCGTAGTCCTTGACCCCCACTTCGAGCATCTCAGCGACCTTCTCAGCGAAGCCATCCGTCGACATGGTCTTCTCCCGGCTCTCAGCAACGTCCTTGGATTCGCTATCAGTGTTGGAGATCGCCTGGGCCTCTTGGCCTGATAACAGGATCGATGGACGCTCGACCACGGAAGCCGATTCGTCCTCCCTCCTCTCGCCAGTGAAGAAACGGCCCACCAGAAATGCTGCAATAATCAGGAACGCATAGGCTGCGCGGATCATGGGTCGATTGGCTCTCATAGATTTATACTTAAAAGGAATTAATATAATTTCAAGAATTACATCGCCTCGACTCGTGAACAGTCGACAAGACCACGGTAGTCCCGAGGCCGATCAGGCGGACCTGATCGGCACGAGATCAAACGCGGCCGACGATGGCCAATGCTCCGAATCTGAGTTCGTCCAGTGGAAGCCCCCCTCCACGCTCAAGAGCTGGAGGTTTACGCCGAGTTGCTGCGGCACTACGGTCCTACATGCAGGCAATTATCGACTTGTTAGGCAAGGAAGCCATCGCGGCATTCCTCGGAGTAGTCGTCACCATGGTGCTCGGCTTCATGGTAGCGCGGTGGACCTTCTTTCGCCACCAGTCCAAGATGAAGCGAGGCGAGTTCCTCGGCCAGCTTCTCGTTCAGAGCCACGCACTGCTGCCGGACCATGAGGGGAATCCAGTCCTCTGTTTCACCACTGAGAAGGTCTACCCCGATCTGAGCGAACTCTTTCCCAATCCAGCGCTACAGAAGCTCTTTCTCGAACGTGCGCGTGCAACCACTGAAGAGAACCCTCTCATGGATCTCAGCGGTCATGCCGACCACGCCAAGCGCACCCTGGTGAGTCATCTCTCCTCTGTGGTAGAAGGGTTAGGAAGGGCGATACGTAGTATTGACCACCCGAGAAGCTCAGGACGCGGTCGAACGCAAGTTGACTCGAGTGTTCCTGATCAAACTCGATCTCCTCGCTCAGCTTCGCACTTGGAGGGAAGCCCAGCGCATCCATGCCGAACAGCCACCACATTGGCCACGTATTCTCAATCTGCACTTGGCTGCAAATCGTACCCTTGATGCCGATGGCGAACTGATCCCAGAACAAGCCTCCTGCTACGGAGAGATCGTCTTCGGCCCTCGGACTCCGCTAGGAACCCACGCCATCAACTGGGAAGCGCATGGACTCACCAGTGGACCTCATGAGTCCCCTTTCCGACGCGGATAGAGAAGGAAGCTTACTTCAGTTCCCAACGCTCGCCAAAGAAGCCAGCGTTTGCAACGCCTCCCGGTAGGCGGCTGGTGACCGGCTTGGTGATATCGATCAAGGCCCAGTCAGGAAGTTTCGGAACTTGCCGCGCATTATTCAAGTAATCGTATTCACGGAACGTAAAGCCGCTGTTCAAGACAATGTATTTGTCAGGGTTTAGCGGATTGGGATAAATGAGGACCGGGACATGCTCGGTTGTCTTGTAGCTCTCCTCACCCACGCGGATCTCCTCGCTCGTCCATTGGATCGGTAGTTTATCAGCAATGCGGGCAATGATCGCATTGCTCGAAGGATCCCCCCACAGCACGAGGTTGTGCGCCGCAATGTCTTCATCGGTGATCTCGATATCGCGTTTGAGACGCGCAACGCCTCGAAACTGCTTGCGCCAGTGGTCGCGAGCGTGACCCATCTCTGCCGTCACCCACTGCTGATTCTTTGAATGCCACGCCTGCCCCGTGGGCTTCACCATCATGAAGGAATCCATGAAAGCATCATCAATCGGTCCCTGCATCCCAGGCCGTTTGACCAGTCCACTTGGAGGCGCAACTGCCTGTGCCCACTTGCCACCTTGCTTCACAAGGTGAAGCGTTAGTGAAGCATCTGATTTCACCGACGTTTCGATTTTCCCGCCACCAATACTAACAATCACCGACCTCCCGATATCGAGATGACGCTGACCTGGCTCCAAGGCGATCGTCAGAGCAGACACGTTGCTCGTCGTCACATTGATCTCACCGCGATCAGCAATGATCTCAGCGTCGACACGGGCTTGTTCCCAATGCTCCTCGAGACCCTCCACATGAACCCAATGCATCTGGGGATAGCGCAAAGTCCAAGTCGTAAAGCGCACCCGCCTGGGTGAAGTCACTCTCCCGCGCTTGGCGATAGCATCGATCCTGCGGTCAATTTCGACCTTAGAGTCGGGATGATACTTATGCCCCATCCCAGGACCTACCAGATGGGCCAACTCGATCCCTTCGTCCTTCAACGCCATCGCCATAATGTCTGCGGCCTGTTTCTGAATATCCTCCTCGCCGCTATAGGCGACCGTTGGACAATGCGTTAGATTCACCGCCCAGTCCGTGCAGTCGTAGAGATGCCACAGTTTCTGCTCATACCAGGTCGGGCTCAGAGTCTCTTTCTGAAAGAACTTGAGAAACTCCGGCGTCTCCGAGAATCCCGCTCCGGGTGCTGCTGCCGCCCAGCGATCCGCATAGTGCACGGCAAATTGCCAGCAGGCAGCCCCTCCCATGGAAAAACCACGAACCACAATACGGTCTTCATCGATCTGATACTGCTCTTGCACTTTAGCGATCGCTTCTAACAAATCAACCTCACCGGCAAGCTTGTTCGCATTACAATACCGTCCATACAGATGAAGCACGATGGTATCCTTTGGCGTGAACTGACCGGGAGACGATTGCCGTTGGCGAATAAAGTCTAGCTCCGTAAGACACTCTCCTCGCCCATGGAACCACGCATCGAGCCGATACTTGTGCGCTCCCTCATGTGAGAAAGACTTCGGCAACACCAGCCCATACGGCTGCACCGAGCCATCAATCTTAGAGCGATAGCCACGAGCAATCAGCTTAGACGAATGCGTCCACGTCACCTCATCCCTTGCCAACAAGGCCGCACGCTCGCGCCCTTGCTTCAGAAGCTTCTTCGCAGTCGCAAACTCGGCAGGTTTGTAAAACTCGTTGTAACCGAGCGCATCATTGACCGCCTTGTGGTAGATCTCCACATCCGGCAACAAATCGGCATGCTTCGGCTCCTCAGCAAGGCGCTCGATGTCGCCCTGCAACTTCTCCAAGCCTTTCTCTAACGTTTCTCTTATATCATCGGGGACGACAATGCCAAGAGGCGGCACCAGTCTAACATCCGTGGCAAGATTGTCCTTAAGACCATCTGCAGAAACAGTTGCGAGAGCGAGGCCAAGAAGACAAGAGATCGAAAAGACGAGCATGGAGAAAGAAGAACGTTTCGGTAACCAGAAGGCGACCCCAAACATCGACCTTCTACCTCCCCCTGGCAACCTAACGAACCTACTGTTGTGCCTTCTTCATCGCCTCTCGCCCCTCTTGAAATACTGGAGCGCCTTCTCAGCAATCGGCGATCATTACGGGCATTCACTAGGAGACTAGACATGGTTGCCAGAGAACTGCGGCTCGGAGCCAGATCAGAAATGAAATCTGATAGAATGTGAATCGATGTCTCTCGCAGGCTGATTGACACCGTAATAACAAGCGTTATAATACGGCTATGGTCCAGAAGCTTAAACTCACCCAGATTGGCAATTCCATCGGTGTCGTGCTCCCCAAGGACCTGCTCGCCAAGCTACGCGTGGGCAAAGGCGACAGCATCACCGTGACCGAGACGCCGAATGGCTTGCAGCTAACGCCCTGGGATGAGGTCAAACAGAGCCAACTTGAAGCTGCTGAGCGCATCATGCGAAAGAACCGGGATATGCTACGTAAGCTCGCCCAATGATTCCCATTGATGAACCAACTTGGTTCGAAGAAGACGTGGTCGTCGCGATCCATGATCGGCAACTGGCTGAGCATGGAGGCACTGAGGGCATTCGAGATCACGGAATGTTAGAATCAGCGCTAGCTCGCCCGAAACAACTGTGGTCCTACGCCAACCCAGACCTTTACGACTTGGCCGCAGCCTACGCATTCGGACTCGCGAAGAACCGTCCCCTTCTTGACGGCAACAAACGTATCGCGGCCGTGATGTGCGAGACGCTCCTCGACCTGTTTGATAGAGAGATCCAGTTGTCTCAAGCCGAAAAGTATGTTCACTACTACGGCCTCGCCGCAGGAGATGAAACCGAAGACGCCTTCGCCAACTGGCTGCGCGAGAACTCTGGACCTCTAGAGGAATAAAGCACCAAGACTAACGCGCCGCTTCTTCGAGAGCCTGAACAAATTGCCCAGGTGTCACCGCGTCTTCGAGTTGAATCGCTGGCTGACCTTTCTTTCCGGGGATCACCAAGTAGAAGGGAATCGAGATCCTATCATAGGCAGCAATCGTTTCCACGATGGCCCAGTTCTCGCGATCTGACCAATCGGCGAGGACGAGTTCGTACCCGAGTGCTTTGAGCTTATTCTTGACCTTGTCTGTTGATTTGAAGCTGACCGCTTCATTTGTATGACAAGTCGCTCACCACGAGGCTGTGAAGTCGATGAAGATCCCCTTCCCTTCATTATGAAGGGCGACCACTTTCTCCGGCGAGTACTTGTGCCAAGTCATGCCGAACTTCTCGACCGTGTCTCCCGTAGATACCGCGCGTTCGATCGAAACGGCTTGGAGCGTCGTCCAACCAAACAAACCGATGCAGGCAATAGCTGTCGCTCGAGCGACCCACTGAGTGCGAACCTTCTGTATCAGTGTCCCGTAGCGCCCGTATACCCAAAGACCGAATCCAACCCCTAACAATCCGGCGAGCATCCAAGTGACCGCCCCTTCGCCCGTGGATTTCGAGAAGATGGCCAGCAACCAAATGGCCGTGGCAAATAACGGAAACGCCATGAACTGCTTGAAGGTTTCCATCCACGGGCCAGGACGAGGCAGTTTCTCAACCAAGACCGGATACCAGCTAAGCAGCACGTACGGCAGGGCCAATCCGACGGCCAGGGCGGTGAAGATAGGGAAAGCATAGATAGGCGTGGAGACAGCAAACGAAAGAGCCGCACCCATGAAAGGGCCTGTGCACGGCGTCGCCACTAACACGGCAAGAATCCCTGAGAAGAACGAGCCTTTGTATCCCTTGTCGTCCACGTTAGAACCCGCACTCGTCAACGCCGTCCCAATCTCAAAAAGCCCGAAGAGGTTCAACGCGAAGATGAACATGACCAAGAGCATGAAGGCAACAAACTTAGGCTCCTGAAATTGGAATCCCCACCCGATCTGCTCCCCTGCAAACCGGAGCCCCAAGAGGACTGCGACTAAGACCCAAAGAGAAACGATGACGCCTGCCGCATAGACCAGACCGTGTTTGCGAATAAGCGCTTTGTCATCGCCCGC
>CALLLI010000191.1 GCA_938082635.1 uncultured Verrucomicrobiales bacterium | reverse complement strand
ATCAACTTCAGAAACAAGCTCCGGGAATTGATAAGTGATTTCGATGGCCTGGTTAACGAAACTGTTGAGTTCTGACGAGAGTTCCGCCTCAAAAAGCAGTTCTTGCCGAGCAGAGTGATCGGATTCTGTTGGTGGTAATATTCTAAAAGTCAACGGGTTACGTTAACCAAAGACTAACAGAATGCTATCTGATTCTTCAGAAAAATGGGTTTTCGGCGAAGGTCTAGCTAAGCCGTTGCCAGAGATGAACCGTTGGGTCGATGTATGGGGATTGACTCGAGATTCCGTTCGTTCGCGGTAACTATGGGGTTTCGCTTGTGGACTCTTTGCTCTGGATTTTATTATGAGCCGGGGGATCGCAGTGATTTCGGATGTGCTACAAGTTCCGATTGCCCTTAGGAACTCGATGCTTTTCGAGGGGATTCAAGCTGGGCAGTTAGCCGGCCTATTTGTCCACGGGTTGATGTCCGTGATCATTGCTCCTTTGGGCGAGTAGCTTCTTTACAGGGGCATTCTCTTCACGGCTTTAAAGAAAGCCATGAATTCCTGGTTGGCAGCATTACTGTCGACTTTGCTCTTCACCGTGACCCATGGTTACGAATTGACCGGACTCGTGGGCATTCTGGTCTTCGGCATGCTTATGTGCTGGTTCTATCACAAGTCTGGCTCGTTGTGGCCTGGGTTATTCGTCCACGCATTTCATAACTTTCTGTTCTCGGTGGAAATGTGGTTCTTCTATTACTATTGACTTACGGGTAGCGAGGGAACTTGCTAAAGTCCGGATCGCGTTTCTCGATGAAGGCGTTCTTTCCTTCTTTGGCTTCTTCAGAGAGGTAGTAGAGGAGCGTAGCGTTTCCTGCCAGGTCTAGCAAACCCATTTGACCATCGCAGTCGGCGTTGAGTGAGGCTTTCAAGCAACGTAGTGCGAGAGGGGAATGTTGCATCATTTCTCGGCACCATTGGAGGGTTTCTTCTTCAAGTTTCTCTAGCGGAACTACGGTGTTTACGAGTCCCATGTCGAGGGCTTGCTGGGCATCGTATTGGCGACAGAGGTACCAGATCTCGCGGGCTTTCTTCTGGCCGACGATGCGGGCAAGGTAGCTCGAACCTAGTCCGCCATCGAATGAGCCGACTTTGGGACCGGTCTGACCAAATCGGGCATTGTCTGCGGCGATGGTGAGATCACAGACGATGTGCAAGACGTGACCGCCGCCAATGGCGTAACCGGCGACCATGGCGACGACGGGCTTGGGGATGCCGCGAATCTTCTTCTGCACGTCTAAGATGTTGAGGCGAGGAATGCCATCGCCGCCGACGTAGCCGCCGTCGCCTCGGACTTTCTGATCGCCGCCGCTACAGAAAGCTCTGTCGCCTTCTCCTGTCAGGATGATGGCCCCAACGGACTCGTCTTCGTGGAGGAGTTCGAAAGCGAGTAGCATTTCTTTCACTGTCTTTGGGCGGAAGGCGTTGCGTACCTCAGGGCGGTTGATAGTGATCTTGCCGACACCATCCTCAGTCTTTTCACATCGGATGTCTTCGAAGTCTTTCAGGGCGTTCCACATGGAGGAACGCTAGCTCTTGAGGAAGGTTTGCAAACAGAATTTGGATCTGGTAGCTTCCATGGATGTGGCGATTTCTCAGCATCAGTATCCTCTCGATGTCCTTGGCCTTGGCTGCGGGGAAACCTGAACCGTTGGCGATTGGCAGTATGGCGCCCGATTTCGATTTGCCTGGGGTGGATGGCAAAAATCACAAGCTGGCGGAGTATACGAAGGACGTCCTAGCGATCGTCTTCACCTGCAATCACTGCCCCACGGCGCAGTCTTATGAAGATCGGATCAAGCAGGCGGTGACGGACTATGCTGACAAGAGCGTCGATTTCGTTGCGATCTCGCCCAATTCGGCTGCGGGCTTGCGATTGGATGAGCAGCGTTTCTCGATTGTTGGAGATACGTTGGAAGACATGAAAGTTCATGCGGCGACGTATGGCTTCAACTTTCCCTATTTGTATGATGGCGACGTTCAAGAAGTCTCTCGGGCTTATGGCGTCATCGCGACGCCTCATGTTTATCTCTTCGATAAGGAGCGCAAGCTCCGCTATCACGGGCGCATTGATGACAATGAGAAGGGGGACAACATCAAGTCTCACGACATGCGTGATGGGATCGATGCGTTGTTAGCCGGGAAAGAGATTCCTAACAAAGAGACTCGAGTCTTTGGCTGTTCAACGAAGTGGGCCAGTAAGAGTGGGAGCAATGATTGGGCCGCGAATAAGTGGGCGAAGCAGCCGGTGAGTCTGGAGAAGATTGACCCGGCTGCAGTCAAAGTCTTGGCTGAGAATAAGACGGACAAGCTTCGCATGATCAATGTGTGGGCGACTTGGTGTGGTCCCTGTGTGAGTGAGTTCAAGGACCTCGTGGACCTGAGTAAGATCTTCAATGGGCGAGGGTTCGAGCTAATCACGGTGAGCGTGGATGACGCTGAGAATGAAGGGAAGGTCTTGAAGTTTCTTCAGAAAGAGGAGTGCAGCGTCCCCGAAGACATTCAGCCGACGTTGGCAACCGAGAAACGGACGACGAATAACTATCTCTACTTGAGTTCTGACAAAGATGCCCTGGCGGAAGCTTTGGATGCCAGGTGGCGTGGCGGTTACCCGCATACGGTGCTGATCGCTCCTGGGGGTGAGGTGCTGTATCGGCAGACCGGGGAAATCGATCCGCTGGAGCTCCGAAAGGAGATTGTGAAGTTTCTCGGTCGCACCTATGCCGGACGGCAGTGGGGGAACTAGCTGAGGGGCGTCCTCAGGCTAACAATGTCGTCTTGACCCGAGCGATGATGTCGAGCTTTGCGGTAGTAGTCTGGAAAGCACGCGCTTGGCGATACCTGGACGCGAGCCGTTGATTTGATTGCGCTCTGCTTCTTTGGCGACCTTGGCTACTTGAGGCTTGGTGGCGGCAGAGCTTTGCGCGTCCTGATGGGTTCTCGGTAAACGGCGCCTTGGGCTTCTGCGAGAAGGCTCGTCCGCTTGGTGGCGAGCGCTGCGTCTTGCTTTTAGTCGCTCGGCCCGCTCTTGTTTCTGACGGGCCTGAAGTTGTTGTTCAGTGTTAAGCAATTGACGCTGAAGAGGTGCGATCTGATCGAGCTTTGACTGCAGTTTGTCTACTAGCCCTAATAGTTCCTCTTTCTCTTTCGAGATCAGGTTTGCTCGGTTCTCGGCCGCACGGAGTGAGTCGATAGCCGACTGGATCTCTTGCTGGGTCCGTTCCTTGTGTGCTTCTAGTTTCTCAGTGAGGTCCGTGCACTCTGCTTCGTAGCGTCGCAGTCTCGTTCGATCCGTTCGTGCCTGGGCGGCATCTGCGACCATCGTCTGCCGCTCGGTCGCGATATTGGCCAATTCTTCCTCAAGCGTGTGGCAAGTGACCGTCTGGGCCGTATGCTCGTCGCGAAGGGTCCCGAGAGTTTCTTTCAGATTTGCCGTGGCCTCTGCTTGGCGCTCGAGCTGATTGCGCAGGTTGACGCTGAGCTGTTTGTACCTCCCCCAGAGTAGACTGGCGAACAACATTCCGGCCCCGAAGAACACGAGAGGAATGAGTATGAACAGGAGGATTCTCATAAACGATACGTGAAGAGTGCCAAAGGCTGAATCGGTTCAGTAAGCTATCTAGAATTTTAAGGATTTCAAAACAAATCGTGTGAGGGGATTAACCTGGGCATGGCAATGAAATGTTCGTTTGGAAGTGTCCTGAAGAGACTACAGAGGATAGCCGGTGGTTACACCGCCGTTTGGGGAGGTGCTCCTCCAGAGTGCCAAATTGTTAGAATCGCGATCCCGGTCGTTCCGCTTCGCTTCGCAACCGGCTAACATCTTGCTGTGCTTTCAGCACGATATGGCAATGCCCTTAGGGCGAGCTGCTTGTAGGCGCTGAGCCTACACGAATGGTATCATCTCGTGGCAGCCAGCATGCTGGATGTGTCCCATGAATCCAGCGGAAATGACGAGTCTTGCAAATCTCCGCAAGCGTTTGGACGGTCTCAGATACTTGGTAGATGGATGACGCTATGTGTGTTGGTGATCTTGGCCGATGTCGCCGCCGATCCTGGAGATATCGACAAGGCGTTCTCCACGGTCACAATAGATGATGGGAAGCAGGTCATTCTGGGAAACGACGGCACGTTGTGGTTCGTGGGAGACGAAGACATCGTTCATCTATCCTCCCATGGAGCCTTGCTGAACCGTTATGCTTACTCAGATATTCGGAATTTCCTTCCTCATCCGAAAGGGGGGATCTTCTTCAGGGCAGACCTCGAAAGAAACGGGAAAGATGGGCGCAATACAAAGGAGGGCGCAGTTTGGATTCAACCCGCCGGAGAATCCGTCACGACTGTCGATCCGGCGAATCGCTCTCGCAGCTACGGAATCTACTTTCAGGCTGGCGGGAGAATCTGGGTCTTCAGTGACCGACGTCTGATAGCCTTGGGAGATGCGGGCGAGCCGCTTCCTGGATTTGACTTTCCTTGGGGTGGGCGTCTCGATCATGTGGCGAGTGGCCCTAGCAATACGGTGGTGGTGCTAGGCAGGGAGGGAAGCAGAAAGGTGAAGTTGGTCCACTACTCCGCAGCGGATGGGACGCTCCTCAAAGAGTTTGAGCTAGAGGAATGACCGGGTAAAAACAGAGACATCTTCTTCTTCGAAGATGGACGTTTTCTAAGTGCGGACTACGCTGGGTTGAGGAGATGGCAGGCAGACGGCAAACTGGATAGGACTTACAAATCAATCATTCGCTTTGGGGGTGAAGGAGCAAGCTTCGCTAGCCCAAGTTTCTTATTACCGGCGTGGCACCCCTATAAAACCAGGGCCTGCGTCGCGAAGGCACTACAAAGTCGTCGCTCCTTTCAGTTCCGACTTCACCGCTGTGCAGGCCCCTTTCCAATCGATCCCGAGCATCTGGT
>CALLLI010000190.1 GCA_938082635.1 uncultured Verrucomicrobiales bacterium | reverse complement strand
CCTTCATCGATTACTACAATGCGACCATGGCGAAACCATTCAAATGGATGTTCAAAGGCTTTCCCGCCTAAACGGACTTCCGCCGATCTGTACTAGGAAGAGGTCCTTACGCTGGAGAGATTGCCGAAGTGGGAGCGGAGTAGGAAGAGGGAATTGGCCCACGCGTCTCAGCTTACAAACTGGATAGCCGCCAGCCAAGTCAAAGCCAACGTCATCACCGCCGCGCACATTCAAAGTCCCCTACCCACCATTCCAGCGGTGAGCGAAGGCACCTGAGCCAACGCTTACCTAACAGAGAACAAGTTTTCTGGTTAAACGAAGGCAGGCTCTGCTGAGGAGCAACCTGCCAAGGGATAGCCAGAGCAGGTGCGACAAAAGAAAGTCGCAACAACCAGGGCCGCATGGGTAAGCCATGCGGCCCTCAATGCATCAAGATCTTTCTTTCGAGCACCTGCCCATGCCTAAGAAAACCTAACAAAGAATTACACGGCAGAGCGTGGTAATCCCCACGGTGTAAAGTGACGATGCCACGGCCCAAACGACAACTATCTCCACGGCAGAGCGAGGCACGGAGCAGGTGGCTCCTAAGGACTCGTTCCAATTGAGAACGATTTGAGTCTGTGAGAGTGAGAAATCCAGAGTTTTTTTCACGGGTGCTGCGCGATCGCTGAAAGCTAATGCTAGATTCCTGACGTATAACCCTTATTTTGATATAATTCCCACAATCTCACGCTCTGGAAATACAAACAGACATACGCCGATCTGTAATAGAGAACTATCCTTACCTCAAAGCTGAAAACATTGTCGCCAGTCTAGAATACGCTGTTACTTAGGCCGACCATCCTGCCCTCGTTGCCTGATAGTTTGGCAGTGCGCTTCATCATCGACGCTCAGTTGTCTCTGGTGTTGGCCCGCTTGCTGGCTAATCGGGGTCATTCAACAGAACATGTCTACCAAATAGGAATACAAGACGCGGTAGACTCAGTCATCTGGGACTATTGATACCAAAGATCGAAGGCCTCATCGACCAAAGCGACAGTCTTATTTAAGTGCGTTGACCTGGAAGATCGTCTGACGCCCGTGAGCCGACCAAGGCGGGTTTCACTAGAGATGCTGATTGTGCGGACGGTCAGGAATGACCATCTTACGATCTAGCGCTCAAAACGAAGAAACCTCCGCGACCGAGGTCAGGGAGGTTTCTGCTAGAAGTGTTTGTTGGCCGTCTTATGCAGGGGCACCTGCGAGTTCACCTGGCAAGTCACCGTCGCGAGATTGCTTCTCTTCTTCGGGGCGCTTGGGCTTCTCTTCTTCTGCTTTGGGAGGCAGTTCAGGTGGTTGAGGGCTGGTGGGTGGTTCGGTCATGTGGCCGTTCTTCACGATCTCTTCGATGTGATGGCCATCGAGCGTTTCGTATTCGAGGAGGCCTTGGGCCACCGCTTCCAAAGTGTCTCGCTTCTCCGTGAGGATGCGCATTGCCGTGGCGTAGGCTTCATCGATGAGACGTTTGATCTCAGCGTCGATCTTCTGGGCGGTGGCTTCACTGTAACCACGTCCGCCGCCGACGTCCTTGCCGACGAAGACGTGCTCGTCATTGGTACCGTATTCGACCATGCCGAGAGCTTCGCTCATGCCCCACTCACAGACCATGCGTTTGGCTAAGTTCGTGGCCATGCGAATGTCGCCGCTGGCACCACTGGTGACATCGCCGAACTTGATTTCTTCAGCGACGCGACCACCCATGTCGACGATGAGAGAATCGAGGATCTCTTTCTTCCGGGTCTGGTACTTGTCCTCTGCAGGCAGCCACATGGCCGCGCCCATGTAGGGGCCACGGGGAATAATAGTCACTTTATGCAGGGGCTCGGTGTGCTCGAGCGTGATCATTAAGATGGCGTGACCTGCTTCATGATAAGCAGTGACTTCCTTCTCTTTTTCACTGATGGCCAGGCTGCGGCGCTCTTTGCCCCAGCGCACTTTGTCGCGGGCTTCTTCGAGTTCAGCTTGAGTGATAGATTTGAGGCCTTTGCGAGCTGCTTGGAGCGCGGCTTCGTTGATGACGTTTGCGAGTTCAGCTCCTGAATAGCCTGGCGTGCCTCGAGCGACGAGGGAGAGGTCGACGGCGTCTGACATCTTCACTTTCTTGGCGTGCACTTTGAGAATCTGCTCACGGCCCTTCACATCAGGTAGGCTGACGGTGACCTGGCGGTCGAAACGTCCAGGGCGGAGCAACGCCGGATCGAGAACATCAGGGCGGTTGGTGGCAGCGATGATGATGACGCCTTCGTTGGTATCAAAACCATCCATCTCCACGAGAAGCGCATTCAAGGTCTGCTCCCGCTCGTCGTTACCACCGCCGATGCCGTGACCACGGGAACGGCCCACAGCGTCGATCTCATCAATGAAGATCAAACACGGTGAACTCTTCTTGCCTTGCTCGAACATGTCGCGAACTCGGGAAGCACCGACACCGACAAACATTTCGACGAAGTCGGAACCACTGATACTGAAGAAAGGCACATCCGCTTCACCTGCGATGGCGCGAGCTAGTAACGTTTTACCAGTGCCTGGAGGGCCCACCATGAGGACACCTTTGGGAATGCTTCCGCCGAGGACCTGAAATTTCTTAGGATCTTTGAGAAACTCGACGAGCTCCCAGACCTCTTCCTTTGCCTCTTCGACGCCGGCGACGTCTTTGAAAGTGACCTTGTTCTTCTCGACGGCCATCATCTTGGCGCGGCTCTTGCCAAAGCTCATGGCACCACGACCAGCGTTCTTCAGCTGGTGACGGAAGAAGAAGTAGAGCAGCAACACGATCAGGAAGATCGGTAGGAACTGCATCATCGGGCTGTTCCAGACGCTTGTGCGGGTCAGTTGACGGGGACTGATGCCGGCGGCGTCGAGCCTCTCTTTGAATTCGTCACCGAGCGCATCGAATTCTAGGAAGACTTCAGTGCGGAAGCCGGTCTCGGTGTCGCCGACTGGCTGTTCCATCTGTTCGGTGGGTTTGGAGAGACGATTTGGGAAAAAATAACCCTCAACCGTGACCTTGCCGGTCGAAATGTCGCGTACCAGGCTGAGTTGTTTGGCGCTTGGAGATCGTACAAGGGGGTCACTATCCACATTGCCAGCGGTCTTGGCAGCGGCGCTTTCATCGAGGAGCGAGAGGAGCGACTCATAGCCCAAATCGGTCTGGCTCCTGCTATTGCCCGAGTACCAGAACGCCCCGACGATCAGCATCACCGCGATCGAGAGGAGAATGAGACCCCGCCAGTTGAAATTAGGATCTTTGCCACTCCCGCGGGGTTCGCTGGAGTCGGAGTTCAGTGGGTTGTTGTCAGACATGTGTACAAGTAGTTGCGGCGCTGGCAGCGCAAGGGGCGGACGTTATCACAGCGGCTTCGGGCTCGCAAACGGATTACGTCAGCAGGACTCGTGCCGATGCCTCTCTACGCAGAGGCGTCAAAGATGCGACCTATTCTTGGCAATCGAACCCATGGCGAAGAATAGCGGCTTGCCTCTATCGGTTGAAATGGCAAACTCCCTGCGATGAAATCGTGTGCGGCATGGTGGCTAGTGGTGACTTCGGTGACTTCTGGCTGGTCAGCAGAATGGCCGTTTGAAAGGCCTCGCGAAACACCCTTGCCGGAAGTCCGGAGCCACGCGCAGGTGCGTGGGCCCATTGATGCCTTTGTCTTGGCCAAGCTGGAAGCCGAGGGGCTGACGCTGGCCATAGAGGCTAGCAAACGGACTCTGGTCCGGCGACTTTACTATGACCTCATCGGCTTGCCTCCTCCTGCTGAGACCGTGGCGTCCTTTGTGAAGAGTGAGGATCCTGATGCTTATCCGAAGCTAGTCGATGAACTTCTGGATGATCCTAGCTACGGAGAGCGTTGGGCGCGTTTCTGGTTGGATCTCGCTCGGTATGCCGACACGTCGGGCTACGAAGGTGATCCTGACATGCCTCATGCCTGGCGCTACCGGGACTATGTGATCGACTCGCTCAATCGCGACAAGCCCTATGACTTGTTCATTAAGGAGCAGATCGCGGGCGACGAGTTTCACGAAGTTATGGGCGCGGGTGAACTGCCCTTGCCCGATCCAGAGAAAGTCGTGGCCATGACCTTTCTACGCTTGGCGCCGTTCACCGAGCCTCGGGGCGATGAGACGCGTCACGAGTTGCTGAGTGAAATGACGTCGACGGTCAGTTCAGTTTTTCTTGGACTGACGGTGGGTTGTGCCAAGTGCCACGATCACAAATACGATAAGATTCCCATCAAAGACTTCTATCGACTGCAGGCGTTCTTCAATACCGTTCAGCTCATGCCGCCGGCTCGAGGGGACGCGTTTTAACTTGGTGGCTCCTTGCCCGCGAAGTTCTATCGTGACGGTTAGCAGGAAGGTGTGGAGAGCAAGCGTGAGGCTTTGAAGAAAGTGGCGGCGGACTTCAAGCAGATGCAGGAAGATTTCCGAAAGCGTTCGGGTAAGAATGAGAAGGACTTCTATATCGATGATTGGCTAGTCGACACTAATCATAGGCTCGTCACCGCCGAAGAACGTGCTCGCTAACGCGATCTTGAGCGTCAAAACCGCTTTGTTAGCCACCATCTCCGGCGGTTGGAACCCCAGGCAATGTCTTTGCGGCATTCCTTTGGTCCTCCTTATGAAGCTGGTGTGCCGGTCACGCGGGTCATGTTACGCGGGGAGTATAATAATCCAGGGGAGGCCGTCGAAGCAGGCTTTCTGAGCTGCATCACAAGCAATCAAGAACCAGCGAAGATTCGTCTCGACCCTTTCAAACGCTGGCCCACGCGGAGCCGGCGCCTGGCGCTGGCAGAATGGATTGCCAGCCCTGACAATCCACTCACGGCGCGTGTCATGATGAATCGTCTCTGGTACCGCCACTTTGGTCGGGGTCTGGTGCCGACGCCGAGTGATTTAGGGAAACTGAGTGGGGGGCCGTCCCATTCAGAGTTACTAGATTGGTTAGCCCTGCGTTTTGTAGAAGAAGGCTGGAGCCTCAAGGCCATGCATCGGCTCATGGTCACGTCCAGCGTCTACCGACAGAGTTCCATGAGAACAGACGCGAAGGCAAGCGACGTGGATCCTGACAATGTGTTGCTCTGGAAGTACAACCGACGCAGTCTTGAAGCCGAGGCCGTTCGCGACGCTGTTCTAGCTGTAAGTGGACGTTTGAATCCCGAGAGATTTGGGATTCCCATCTTTCCGCCGCTGCCCGATGGCATCGAAGAGCGTGTGAAGTATGACAACAACAAGTGGGCGACCGACGTAGGCCCGGACAGTCGCAAACGCAGCCTTTAAATCTATCAGCAGCGCACGTTGACCATGCCATTCATGCAGAGTTTCGACGGCCTCGTTTGTGAAGATACTATGCCAAGTCGGCAAACATCGGTCACGCCGTTGCAGGCCCTGGCCATGTACAATGGGCACTTTGTCAACGAGGAGGCCGTTCACTTTGCCAATCGTCTCAAGGAAGAAGCGGGAGAGAGTCCGGCTTCACGGGTGCAACTTGCCTATGCCATTGCGTTTGGCAGGGAACCTGATGCTGCAGAACGAGTTGTCCTCTTGCCATACGCAGATTCTGATGAGAAACTCGTCGGTCTCTGTCGGATCCTGTTCAACGCTACCGAGTTCATTTATGTCGGCTAACGTTATCCTAAAATTCCACCGAGATTTTCTCCATAAAACATGGAATGGTATCGGTGCGTTGGGCCTTGGCGGGATCTTGGCGGATGATTTGTTAGGGGCGACTTGGCCCCTAGCAGATCCCTTACAACCGCCGACGCTCCATCGGATTCGCAAGGCCAAGCATTGCATCTTTCTCTTCATGCAAGGCGTGGTCTCGCAGATGGACTCGTATGAGTACAAGCCGAAACTTCAGGAACTGCATGGCAAACCCATCGTGGGCAATCCCGGGGTGTCCGGCGAGTTGCAGGGGCGGTAGTCCTTTCCTCATGCCTGTGTCGGCAGCCCGTTCGCCTTTGCCCAGCACGGCGACTCAGGACGCTGGATGTCTGAGCTCTTCCCGAATCTGGCCACGAAAGCTGATGATCTAGCATTCATCTATGGCATCAAGACAGACAACCAGAATCATGGACCCTCGACTTATCATGTCACCACGGGCAGTCAGTTTCCTGGCCAACCATCGGTCGGATCGTGGATCCAGTATGGCCTCGGGACGGAGAACCAAAGCATGCCTGGCTATGTCGTCGTGCAAGACCCGCGTGGAGCGCCCTGCAATGGGGCAGCAGTCTGGGCCAACGGCTACCTTCTGGCTGCGTATTAGGGGACGCTTTTGCGGGATGAGGGTACACCCATCCTTAATCTTACAAGACCACACTTTCTAACAGAAGCGGAGCAACGTCGCGAGTTTGATGTCATTCGGCGTCTCAACGAACATCATTTGGCTGAGCGGGACGGGGCCTCGGAGTTAGAAGCGCGGATCAGTGCCTACGAGCTGGCTTTCCGCATGCAGACAGCGGCTCCGGAGATCGTCGATCTAGAGAGCGAGCCCAAGCACATCCGTGAACTCTATGGTCTGGATCAGGACGCCACGGCTGGCTTTGGTCGGCAATGCCTTCTGGCTCGGCGTTTGGTGGAACGTGGCGTGCGTTACTCTCTTCTCATCCACGGCGTGCAGATCGGTGCTCATAGTTGGGACGATCACAACAATGTCGAAGGGGGCATGATGAAGCACAGCCGAGAAGTGGATCAACCCGTGGCAGCTCTGTTAGAAGATCTCAAACAACGTGGTTTGCTAGAAGACACTCTCGTCGTTTGGGCCTCCGAAATGGGTCGCACGCCCTTTGTGAACAGCACCAAGTTGGGTGCGAATCCCGGTCGCGAACACAATTCCTATGGCCTTTGCATGTGGATGGCCGGTGGCGATGTTCAAGGTGGCACCACCGCAGGAGCGACTGACGAGTATAGCCTGCGTTCCGTAGGGGAGCCGATCCATGTGCGCGATGTCCACGCTACAATCCTGGAACTCATGGGTCTCTACGACGAAGAACTAACGTTTCAACATGCCGGTCGCATTCGCAAACTGACAGATATTGGAGGCAAGGTCCTCCGAGAGATCATTTCCTAAGGAATTGACCTAACTATTACTTCAGCCGACGCTGGTGGATGGTCTTCAATTGCAAAGCCTGTGGCGCCGTGAGAAAGAGTCTGGTATCGACTTCGACACGGGTATCGCCACCTGCGCCCATTGTCAGGCGGTGATGAGCTTCGCCGAGGATCTGAAACTTTCGAAAGCGAAGGCCTTGCCAGCCTCTGTGAAAGCGAAAGCGGGACGTCCCGAGAATCTTGAGATTGAAGACACCCCTCTGAGATTGCGCCTGTCTCGTCGCTGGTACCATCCGGGTTTGTTCTTTCTGCTCTTCTTCTGCATCGCTTGGAATTCGTTTCTGATAGGCTGGTACGCCATGGGTTCCCAGATGGGAGATGTCGGGATCATCATGTTCATCTTTCCCATCGGGCATGTCGCAGTCGGTGTGAGTCTGACCTACGGTGTGATCGCAGGCTTTCTCAATCGCACCACCGTCGAAGTGAGTGCTAGTGAACTCTCCGTCAAGCATGGCCCCGTATGCTGGAAAGGAAACCAGCGCCTAGCAGCGAGCGAGATTTCCCAAATCTATTGCAAGGTCTCCAAGCGGGCTGTGAGGGCAGAGGGAAGCCCAGCGATGGCGCCGACGCTCTACGCCAAACTCCACAATGATCGCCGGATCAAGCTGCTTGCCAAGGCAGGCGAGCTTGAAACGCAACTCTACCTCGAACAGCGGCTAGAAGAGCGACTTGGCATCCGCGATGCAGCGATGCAGCGATGCCTGGTGAATATGCGAGTTGATTATCAGTTGCCTTTCTCCTTTAGTGAAGCTCGCTATTACCTTTTCAAAGACAGCCTTCGTTTCCGGTCCGGCGTTAGGCTAAAGAAGCAATGGCATCGTCTACCTTACCCTGTTGTTTCAAACCTTATCTCTAGCCATAGGTGCATTTGCACATAGTTAGTAAGCATGATCAGTTTTCGCGCTGTCCGCTCCACGTTCACTGATCGCCCTAGCTTCAGTTCGCAA
Source organism: uncultured Verrucomicrobiales bacterium (assembly GCA_938082635.1). Classification (GTDB taxonomy): domain Bacteria; phylum Verrucomicrobiota; class Verrucomicrobiia; order Verrucomicrobiales; family DEV007; genus JAACDM01. The sequence continues at coordinate 9,331 of CALLLI010000190.1, read as the reverse complement.
ACCACCAGGATGGCGAGTACATCCCGGTCGCCTGGTTCGTTCTGAAGATAGCGGTAAGACTCCCAAATGGTTTCCTCAACAAATGGCCCGGATAACCCGCTTCCCGGAGAAAAAGCGCAGCCGACTCTGAAGGTCGTGCAAGCAGTCAAATGGCAACATCTCCCAGCCTGAAAACCAGTTGGCATCCTCGATCAGAATAGGATCTATCATCTCGTCCTAACCCACCATCACCGTAGCGTGGCCCGGGTAATTCTCTTGTCCGTGGGGAAAATTGGTCGAATCGCCTTTATGTTAGCAATAGAACCCGTCATCTGCGCACGTAGGGTGTTGGTATCGTCATCATCGCCCAGTGCGGCTCCATGCTCGGCAACGAAGTTCGAGAGGATCTTACGAGCGTCCGGAAGATTTCCTTGGCGATAATGGGCGAGGGCTAGCTTGCGGGTGAGGGATCGCTGTCTTCAGATCTCGGAATCCTATTGGCTCAAGTATAGGAAGTGTCCAGTGTGGCAATGCACAGGGATGTCCTCACATTAAGCGCTTCGCGCAGGGGTCAAATGGCCCCGCCCATTGACAAGAAGAATCAATTGGGTAGGGGCATTACACCTGACCCTGCGGATTCTCTAAGCCTCCACCAAATGCCCTTCTTTCCTCAGCCAGGACTCGGTCCGGCTCATGCCTTCTTTGATGGGCACACGAGGCTCATATTCCAAGAGAGCCTTTGCTTTGTCACTTGGATAAGAATTCTCCATGGCGAAGAAACGTAACTGTTCCTCTGTCACCGGTAGACCAAGGTCTAACATCTTGTTGATCGGTCGCAAGACGCGGGCGGTCTAGACAGGAGCCACGACGCGACTCGAGCGTCCAACCATTCGACCGTAGGAGTCTGCCATCGGAATCTCAGGATCACAGATATTGAAAGCTTGGCCTGGGGCCTTCGGTGAAGATCCCGCGAGCAGGAGAGCGTCGACTAGATTGTCGATGAAGGTGGGGAACGCATGGCCTCTTCCATCGCCAAAGATGACGGGGCGACGTCCTTGAACTTTTGCCAACGCGCCGAGTGTCCACGTTGGTGAATTTGGACCGTAAACCATGCCCGGTTGCACAACAGTGAATTCCACGCCTAACTTCGCTGCCAAAGCGAATCCGCGTTCTTCAGCCAAGGCTTTGTGGTGCGACCATAGGGGGCTTCTTGTTCCGTATCGAGCGGGGTGGCCTCATCGATCTTGCCCTTGGAGGGAAAGCCATAGGCAGCGATTGAACTCCCAAACACCACACGCTGCACCTCGTTGGTTGCCGCCAAATGGAGAAGATTCTCGGTGGAGGCTACGTTTAGATCGTAAGCCTGGTCGACGGATTCTGCCTGGCCCATCCAAACCGCGAGATGAAAGATGACCTTCTGTCCGCGAATGAGCTGCCACAAGGCCTGCTGGTCGAGGAGTTCGCAGCGGGCCAGACGCAAGGTGGCGTGCATACGGAGGTGCGGTACTTCGCCCCATCGCAATCACGTGAGCACCGCCGCAGGCGAGCCGCGCAGCGAGGTGGGAGCCTATAAATCCGGTGGCAGCGGTAACGAGCACGATTCGATCGCACCGAGTATCCAAAGAGGAGGCCATTAATGTCTGCTTGGTATAAAGACGATGGAAGTCCAAATTAATACCCGATAATTCTAGTGAAGCATTTAATTATTGTGATGATGGATAATTTAAAGGGCAGAGAGGAGCTACTTATCATCCATGAGGGACCAGGTTGTTGCGTTGATGTGAATGACGGATCTAGCTAGCATCCCCAGGTGAACTGCTGCCCCGCCCTGTGCTTGACCCTGCTTGCCCTGATTCCTCTCCAGGCATATATCACAGCTGAGCCATTGGCTGAAACGAGCCTACCCGTTGGCAAATTTACGCGAATGTCGGCAGAAGCGACGGGCCTCGACCTCGTCTATTGCTTTCCCAAGGAAGCGCCGTTTGCTCTCATGACCGATCAGTATTCGGGAAACGGCGCCTGCATTGGCGACGTGGATGGCGATGGCCTGCCGGATCTCTATCTCACGCACTACAACCAGGGAAATCGGCTCTATCGAAATCTCGGAAATTGGAAATTCACCGACATCACGGAAACTGCCGGAGTGGGAGGCGGAAGAAGTTGGTGTGCTGGGCCCAGCTTTGCAGATATTGATAGTGATGGAGATCTAGACCTGCATGTTTGTGTGTTCGATGGGCCAAACTTGCTCTATCAAAATGACGGCAAGGGCATGTTTACAGAGGTCGCCTCGCAGGCGGGACTGAATTTCCAAGGCCCCAGCGTGATGATGGCCTTTGCGGACTACGACTTGGATGGCGATCTAGATGGATATCTGGTGACCCATCGTATGCCCCTGGCAGAAGAAGCCAAACCGCCTCGGAATTCTAAAGAAGCCTTCGATCGTGGGATCATCGAGCTGGTGACGGAGAACGACAAACGTCGCGCGGTCGTGACACCGAAGTATCGAGAACTATTCACGATTATGGACAAGGGCGTAGGGCGAATCGAACTCGCCACGGCTGGGCATGCCGATGTGCTCTATCAGAATGACGGCACTGGAAAGTTCAAGAATGTGAGTGCTACAGCAGGAATCACCGGGAATGACATCGGCCTCGCAGCGACGTGGTGGGATGCTAATGGCGATGGTTACCCAGATCTCTACGTGAGCAATGACTACAAAGGGCCAGATCATTTCTATCTCAACCAGAAGGACGGCACCTTCAAAGACGTCACCCGTGCGGCGCTGCCACACATTCCCTGGCTCTCCATGGGCAGCGATTTCTCGGACATCAATCGCGATGGTCGCATGGACTTCATGGCCACCGACATGGCGGCCACCACTCACTATCAGCAGAAAGTGTCCATGGGGGACATGGAGAAGGATCAGTGGTTTCTCAATCTCTCGGATCCACGCCAGATGATGCGAAATGCCGTCTACCTGAACACAGGATCCTCACGTTTTACCGAAGCCGCGTTCCTTACCGGCTTGGCTGCGAGCGACTGGACCTGGTCTCCAAAGTTTGGTGACTTGGACAATGATGGTTGGGAGGACTTGTTCGTCACCAATGGGATGTCGCGCGATTTCATGAACAGTGATCTTGCTAGAAAGACACCTTCGCGTTGGCGGAGCGATGCCTGGGGCAAGACGCCGATTCTGAAGCAGAAGAATCTCGCCTTCCGCAACACCGGGAACCTGCGTTTCGAGAAACAAGGCGAAGCGTGGGGCCTCGACCAACTCGCCGCGAGTTCCGGAGCGGCCTATGGAGATGTTGATAGAGATGGCGATCTTGATCTCGTCGTCGTGAATTTCGACGAGCCTGTTTCTGTCTTTCGAAATGACCTCAATGCAAACAACCGCCTCACGGTGGCGTTTCAATTCCCCGATGGCAATCGCCATGGAATTGGTGCTCAAGTGGAAGTCGAAACGTTCTCCGGCAAGCAAACGAAGCAGCTTTCGCTGGCCCGTGGTTTCATGTCGGCCAATGAGCCCATGCTTCATTTTGGGCTAGGCCAGGAAACGACCGTTAAGAAACTGACCGTACGTTGGGAGGGCAAAGAGGCTGTATTTGAGAATGTCCGTGCCAACCAACACGTCACGATCCGAGGCGGCTTCTCCGCAGGGAAAGCCTTCGCTGCGAAGGACCCGCTCTACCAGCGGGTCCGACTCCCGCAGATGCCTGCTCGGCACACCGAGAAACCCTACGATGACTATGTTAGACAGCCACTACTACCCATGAAGCATTCCCAAATGGGTCCCTGCATTGCGGTTGCAGATGTCAACGCAGACGGCGCTGATGACTTCTATCTTGGCGGCGCTGCAGGCCAACCCGGTCAACTAACGATGATCGCAACCAAAGAGACGCCTGTCGTGGTATCACCTTTTCAGAAACACGCCGATCGTGAAGACATGGGTGCCCTCTTCTTCGATGTGGATAGCGATGGTGACCAGGACCTTTATGTCGTGTCCGGCGGTGTGGAATGCGAACCAGGCAGTGCGTTGTTAAGTGATCGGCTCTATCAGAATGACGGGAAGGGCAACTTTACGGACATCTCAGAACGATTACCTGCGAACACGTATTCAGGAAGCGGTGTCGCCACTGCAGACATCGATCACGATGGCGACCTCGATCTCTTTGTGGGCTCTCGGCTCGTGCCCGGAAGCTATCCCGAGTCACCCAGGAGTCAGTTGCTAGTCAACGAGAACGGCACATTTAAAGATCACGGAAATCTGATAGACACAGGGATGGTCACGAGCGCCCTCTGGACCGATCTTAATGATGACGGTTGGCAAGACCTGATCGTGGCGCAAGATTGGGGACCAGTGAAATGCTGGCTTAACGACAAGGGCACGCTAAAAGACATCACGAAAACCAGCGGGCTAGCGCAGTGGTCAGGATGGTGGCGTGGGCTGGCCAGCCGCGACCTAGACGGCGATGGCGACCTCGATCTGGTTGCGACCAATCTCGGTCTGAATACCAAGTACAAAGCCTCTCCCGCGCATCCCTTGCAGCTCTATTATGGTGATCTTGCTGGGACCGGTAAGAAACGTCTCGTCGAGGCAGGCTACGAGGCAGACATCCTTTATCCGAAGCGTGGCAAGAGCTGCTCCACACGAGCCATGCCAGCGTTGGGCGAGCGCTTCACCAGCTACCATCAGTTTGCCAGCGCGACCCTAACAGAGATCTATGGTCAGAGACTAAACGATGCTGTGAAGCAGTCTGTCACTACTCTAGACTCTGGCGCTTTCCTCAACGACGGTAAAGGCCGTTTCACTTGGAGACCTTTCCCCCGTGTCGCCCAGCAGTCGCCTGGCCATGGCATTGTCATCGCGGAGCTGAATGGCGACACCCATCCTGACGTCTACTTTGTCCAGAATGATTTCCAGCCCCAGGCCGAGACGGGTCGTTTTGACAGTGGCCTCAGTCAAGTGCTCTACGGAAATGGCGACGGCACCTTTGAAGCACCGGTAGCAAACGAGGGCTTGTTAGTTCCAGGTGACGCCACTGCTCTCGCCATGATGGATTGGAATCGTGACGGCGGTGCGGACTGGCTAGTCGGTCAGAATGATGGCCCCATGCTCGCTTTCCAACGCAGGAAAGGCGGAGCCGATACCGTGATGGTGCGTTTGCAAGGTTCTCTAGTAGCGGGCACACGTGTCCAAGTCGTTTCTAAGAATGGCCTCACCCAAACCGCCGAACTGCAACAAGGCAGTGGCTACCTCTCTCAGAGCGCTTCCATGCTAAGCTTTGGCGGGGTAGGAAACGGGGCGAAAGTCCACATTCGCTGGCCTGATGGCCGGAAGACAGAAGGCCAACTTGCCGGGCCGCTCACGGCATTTACCGTGCCGCAATCATGAAAGCTCTCCTAGCCTGTCTCGTCATTGCCTCTAGCGCTTGCATCACCACGGAGCCGAAGGCGCCCCTACTGAAGATGGACTATGTGGGTCCCGGAACCTTTCGATGGGGCATCCATGAAGGCTATTCACTACTATCATTCACTCAGGATGGGTTACCTCGCATCGCGAGCAATGGCACCTTCTTCTTCGACAACTTCGAGTTGGCCATCAGTGAGGACGACGAGTCGGGCCGCAGTGGCCAAGTGCTACCAGAACGCTATCGACCTCTTGCAGGCGATGGGGGCACGGTCGACTTCTCAGCGTTTACGAGTGACGGACGTGTGGTGGTCACGCGCCAACACTGCGGCCGCGACTACGCGTTAGATGTCTTGCAACTTCGTCGGGAGGGCTTGGAATTGATCGACCACGATCGGGTGAAGTTGATGGGTGACCCAGAACCGCAAGACATCCTCCTCTTTGGAAAAGTCTATTTCGAACAAGACCCTAACACCGACCTGCTCGAGGCCAAACACCGCTTCTTTCGAGCGGGGACACATTATCCTAAGCTCGCCCTCCAGTTCCTCCGCAAGTTGGAGGAACGCGCTGAAGAGGAACGAAATGCCATCATCGGAGCCGAAGCGTTGAATTATCGGGAGCGCTTCGAATTACTGGAGGAAATGCCTCCCATCATCGCAGAGAATTTGTAGGCAGAGTAGTGGCTTCGTCTTATTTGGTAAACTCGCCTTCAAGATCCAGAGCGCTCTAGCGGAAGTCTTGAGAAGGGGAAGGCTAGGTTCCACGATGCGAGTTCCGCCATTCTGCGGCTGAGTCGAAGTCGCCTTGGACGAGGCAGGTGAGATAGGCGATGCGCGCACTCGCTGCATGGTGCTGGAGGTTCCAAGATTCGGTGGCGCTGGCGAGGGCGTCTTCATAAGCACCAGCGCGCAAGTGATCGAGGGCATGCCGGCGCGCGCGTGCGGCGGCGTCCCGCACCTCCATGAGGGAGGTGAAATCGAGCCCGCAGCGGGTACAGGCGGGACTCTGTGTCGGAAGAGGGTGTTTCTTTCGACAGGCCGGGCAGGCGATCGTGGTTTCCATGTCAGTCAGTCTTCTAGATAGAAGAGAACGTCGCTTAGGCTCTGATTGAGACGAGTGATGGTGGATCCGTCACCAGCTTTCACGGCGGAGGTGGTTTGATTGACGAGCTCTAGAATCTCGATCTTGTCGTCTTCTTCTACGCCTCCGGCGACGAGGGCTTCTGCGCGCTTGCGCAGTTGCTTGGCCTCCGTGATGGCCGCTTGATTTATATCTTTGGTAGGCGTCTGAATCGGGACCAAATTGTCTCCGCCAACCGAGCTTTCTTCCGTGAGTTCGGCAATGTTGTCTCGGGCTTTCTCCAGATCGAAGGTGCGAATGTTCGAGTTCGTATCCATCACGACTTGCTTTGTTAGGCCCGTGGATTTCTCGGTGGCTGTTACGGCGAGCATGCCATTGAGATCAAGTCCGAAGTCAAGAACAAGCGGGTTGCCCGCAGGTACTGGACTTAGTCCCTGGACCATGAAGTCGCCGACGAGCGAGTTGTCTTCTGGCGTGGACGCCTCCCCTTGGAAAGCGGTCACGTGTACTTGATTCTGGTTGTCGGCCATGGTGTAGAAGACCTCGGCTTTGCGACATGGTAGGGGAGTGTTGCGCTTGATGAGCGGCACACAAATTTCGTTAGGAAATCCCATGCTGGTTTCCATGGTGCTCGTGCTGAAGGTGTGCGGGGTGATGTCGATGAGAATGGATTGGCTCTTTACGCCAGCTAAGGTGGCTGCCTGCACGGCTGCACCCATGGCGACAATGAGATCGGGATTGACCTCAAAGCTTGGCGTGATGCCTAGCAGATTCTCAATGAGTTCGCTGACGGCAGGCGTACGTGATGATCCGCCCACGAGGAGGATCTTGTCGAGCTGCTCCGGCACGACTTTGGCATCTTCCATGGCTTGGTGCGTGCAGGTGAACGTCTTCTGGAGATAGGTCTCGATCATCTCTTCGTAAGCCTCTCGCGAGATCTCCGTGGTCAGGTGTTTCTCGCCTTTGAGGAAGTCTTCTTGTACTTTCACAAAGGGCACCTCGCTCAACCGACACTTGGCGTGTTCAAGAGCGACCTTTAAACGACGTTGTGCCCTGAGGTCATCCTCAAGGGAAAGGCCGTGTTCTTCGCTGAAGAGGTCAGAAACGTGTGCCACGAGGACGTCATCAAAGTCATCACCGCCTAGCTGTGTGTCGCCATGGCTGGCTTTCACTTCGACGACGCCGTCCTCTACGACGACGAGGGATACATCGAACGTGCCACCTCCGAGATCGTAAACGAGTATGGTTTGATTCTGGGAACTCTGTGCATCGTAGGCGAGGGCGGCTGCGGTGGGCTCATTGATGATGCGCACGGCTTCCAAGTTGGCTAGCTTGGCCGCATCCGCCGTGGCTTTGCGTTGGCCTTCGTCGAAATAGGCGGGCACCGTGATGACGGCTTTGGTGACGGGTTGGCCGAGGTAATCTTCTGCAGCCTGTTTTAGTCTCCCGAGGATGAAGGCAGATACCTCCTCGGGGCTGAACGACTTGTTGCCCACCTTGAGAATGGTGTCTGTTCCCATTTGGCGTTTGACTGAAATGACAGTGGACTCTGGCGCAGCTACCAATTGGTTGAGGGCGGGTTGGCCGACAGCGAGGGCGCCGTGGTCATCTAAGCCGACGCATGAGGGCATGGTGGGTTGGCCGTCCACAGGGATGACGATGGGAACACCGTCTTTCACGACCGCGACGGCGGAGTTGGTTGTTCCGAGATCTATTCCGATGATGGTTTCTGACATGAACTTGTTAGTTAAGAGGTTGCTGCCGGGACACGCGTACTTCGGCGAGCCGGAGGATACTATTCTGATAGAGATAACCACGCGTGATCTCCTCGACCACGACGAGCGAGCCGCCGTCGGCATGCGATTCATCTCGAGCGATGGCGGTCATGAGCGTGGGATCGAAGGGGCGTCCCTTCGTTGGAATGGGGGTCAACCCTGTCGATGAAAGCAAGGCGGAGACCTGCTCAGCCAGGAGCTGGATTGCTTGCTCTCGCTCTCGCCAGGCACGCTGCCAGAGATTGGCGATGCGCCGTCCGAACCAACCGGCTTTGGCGGCGGGCGGGTTTTGGAAAGAGTCACGCAATCGATGGATACGATCGGCCAGCTCTACTAGCGGAAGCCGCAAAGACTTTGCGGTATCGTTTGACGCCGTAGAAGCATTCGACTTGCTGGTACGCGCACTTGCATCGCTCCAGCGCTTTAGTTCACTATCAAAGGCTCCTAGGCTATCACCGAACTGGCTGAAGGCTTCGGCGGTCTTGCGATTGCCTTGCCGTACTTCATGCCGCAGTGCAGCAAGGGCTTCATAAAAGGTGTAGATGTCAGGAGCATCCTCGACCTCTTCTTGGTCAGCGTCGTCTCGGTTGAACGCCGAGGGTTCTTCGAGACCTGCCAGAGCCTCCTCAAATTGTGCCCGTAGGGCAGCTTTCCAATCGGGTTCAGGAATCATGCAAGGCCGCGGAGGAAACGTTTCAATGTGTTGATATCAGCCGGAACGGGTGGCTCCAGCCGCGCGTAAGTCACGGCGATTTCTAGCGGCGTGTCTGCCTCCGGTTTGTTAGGATAGACGAGACGGCTGAGGCGGCTGTCCATGTCTTTGATGCTCTCATAGGCGGTTGACATCGTTCTGAACCTAGCGGCATCTCGTTCCGGAGGACACGCTTTGATAGCTGAAAGGTAGGCCTGCCTAATCGCCTTATCAGTGGCGTTGTCAGGAACTTTTAGTATTTGGTACGGATTCATCTGTTAGAAATCGAAGAAGGTTTCCTCAGCTGAAGGTTGAGGAGTGGCTTTCTTCTTAGGGGCGGCTTTCTTCTTAGGGGCGGCTTTCTTCTTAGGGGCGGCTTTCTTCTTAGGGGCGGCT
>CALLLI010000189.1 GCA_938082635.1 uncultured Verrucomicrobiales bacterium | reverse complement strand
CGACCGACTGGCACGGCATTACGGTTTGCCCGAGGTGATGGGAGCTGGCTTGCAGAGAGTGAACTTGCAACCGAACCATCGACGAGGTGGACTCCTCACGCAGGCGGGATTGTTGGCCATGAACTCGGATGGCAAGGATTCACATCCGCTCAAGCGTGGCGTTTGGTTGCTGGAGAGGATTCTCAATGATCCGCCTCCGCCTCCACCGCCAGCGGTACCGGAGATCGATCTAGCAGACCCCGAAGTCCTGAAGCTCACGCTGAAGCAACGCATGGAGGACCACCGCAATGATCCAGCCTGTCATTCATGCCACGCGAAGATCGACCCCTGGGGCATCGCGTTCGAGAACTTCGATGCTGTCGGCCGATGGCGCGACATGGTCGGTGAAGATCCTGTCGATGCCACGAGCAAGCTGTTCAACAAACACGAACTGCGTGGCATGCAGGGATTGAAGGATTACCTATTGGGAAATAGAAAGGACCAGTTTGCCCGTGCGCTCGCCCACAAGATGGCGGCCTACGCGTTGGGCCGGCCATTAACGTTTGGCGATCGCTCGCAGATCGACAGCATCGCCAGCGACCTCCGAGATCAGGGCGATGGTTTGAGAGATCTCATCGTGCTGACTGTTAAGAGCGATCTATTTGGGCGGAATTAGCCGCTTTGGATCGACCGTATGAGTCCCCAAGCGCCGGTTCTAGACCCACATTTCCCGCTCGCAGACCGTCTCGCCAACGGGTATAAGCCCGGGATAATGAGAATACGTCGCCCATGATCGTCCAGATAGCCCTACCTCTCATCCTCGCCTTCATCATGTTCTCGCTCGGGCTTGGCCTGCGGAAAGAGGACTTCACCCGCGTACTCACCTTCCCGCGCGCCTTTGCCACAGGCCTGCTGAACCAGCTGATCCTGCTTCCACTCGTCGCGTTCGGCGTGGTGAACACCTTTGGCTTCTCTCCCGAGTTTGCTGTTGGCTTCATGATCCTCGCGCTCTGTCCAGGCGGAGTTACTAGCAATGTGCTATCGAAACTCGCGGGAGGAAATACCCCACTCTCCATCTCCCTCACCGCCATCACTAGTCTGATCTCCATCGTAAGCGTCCCCGTGCTGGTGGTGCTCTTTGTCCGCCACTTCATGGGTGCAGACGCCCCGCCAGTGCACGTCACTCAACTCGGTCTCACCATGTTTCTCATCACGGCGATCCCTGTGGCCATCGGCATGATCATCACGGCCAAGTCACCCAGCTTTGTGCAGAAACAGGCCGACACCATTTCTCGAATCGCCCTCGTCCTCTTCGTGCTCATCATCGTCGCCGCCGTGGCCAAGAACTGGGGGGTGTTCTCCAGCAATCTTGGGACTCTGGCACCGGGAGCCGCAATCCTCATCGTAGTCATGTTAGTCATTGGCTTGATCACGTCCAAGCTTACACGTCTTGGCCCACCAGATTCCACGACCATCTCCATCGAATCGGGCATTCAGAATGGAACACTCGCCATCGCGGTGGGAAGCATGGTCGCTGGGGTCGAAGGCCAAAGTCTCCCACCCGTGACCGTGCCCGCCGCCGTTTATAGCATTGTCATGTATGTGATCTGTGTCCCCTTCGTCCTCTGGCGCCGGGGCGCTCCATCATGAACGTCAACTGAAGTCCCCCTATCATAGTCTGACGCCTAAGGGCTAGCAGCTAGGGTTACCTATCGCATAGAAAGTCCCCCACCAAGCCCCTGAATCAGTTGGACCGTAGCTTCGAATTGCTGGCCGCGAATTTGCACGGCGCGGCGCTTGGCATCGAGCTGTTCACGCACGGCATCGACGACTTCGAGGGAACTGACGAGCCCGGCTCGGTAGCGCTTATTGGAAAGCTCCAAGGCCCGGCCAGCCGCCTCGACCGCCCGATCCTGGGCACCCGTCTGATCACGCGCCGCCGTCAAATCGGCCAAGGCATTCTCAACCTCGCGCAACGCGTTGAGAACGGTCTGGCGATACTTCGCAACCGCTTCGGCAAACTCCGCCCGAACGCGTTTCTCGTTCGCCCGAAGGCGACCGCCTTGGAAGATCGGCAGCGTGACTTCCGGACCGATGGCAAACGTCCGGCTGCTCCATTTCAGAAAGTCGCTCGACTTGATGTTAGAATACCCTCCGCTCCCTATCAGAGTCACCTTCGGGAAATATTCCGCACGGGCCACGCCGATGCGAGCGTAGGCAGCCACGAGTTCGGCCTTGGCAGCAGCGACGTCAGGACGGGCCGCCAACATCTCCATGGGAACCCCGGCACGGATCACGGGAAGCCGCGCGTTGAAGACACGCGCCGCCAATTGGAAATCAGAGGGGGCGCGCCCAGTGAGCACCGCAATCGCGTTCTCCAGACGGGTCCTTGGCCCATGCAATCCGGCGAGTTCCGATCGTGTCGTCGCGAGTTCGGTATCGGCTCTGGCGACGTCGAGTTCCGGTGTGATTCCAGCGGCAAAGCGCCTCTGCGCGAGCCTCAAGTTATCCTCGCGGGTCACGACCGCTTCCTCTAACGCTTGTCGCTCCTGATCGAGCGTCCGTAGAGCAAAGTAATTGCGTGCGAGCAGACCGCGAAGCGCAAGCCTGACATCTTCAGCAAGAGCGTCGGCGGCGTTCGCTTCAGCTTGGCCAGCCTTCACCAGGTTGCACACCCGCCCCCAGAGATCGATTTCCCAACCCCACGCCAGCGCCGCGCGATACTCGGTAGACGGATTAAAAGCAAATCCACCCCGATCCTCGCCGGAACGGCGGCGGCGTTGCACAGAGCCTCGGCCATCCAGGGAGGAATAACGTTCGGCACGCACGACGCCCAACGCCGCGTAAGCCTGATCGGCACGCGCCACGGACATTTGAAGTTCAAGATTGTCACCATCGATGCGCTTGATGAGCTGATTCAATTCACTGTCCTGAAAGCCCCGCCACCAATCTGTCCGCAGCGCTTCCCCCGCACCTTGATTCTGACCTTTGAAGGCAGCCGGGTTGGCCGCCTCAGGCATCCGCAGGTCCGGCGTCGTCTGGCAGCCGACCAATAGGGTCGCGATCAGTGCCGCGCGTAGGGTAGAAGACGGCTTCATGCGCATGAAAGAGGGGCCATGGATCGATGGTGGTGCAAGACAGGGATCGTTGCGTCTTGCCGAGCAGGAGATCAACTTTTATCCATGAGCATGCCTCAATCTCAAACCGTTGCCCACCGTTTCCCGATGTGTCGGCCGACGGTGCCTATTATCCTGCTCGCCCTCGTGGGTGTGGCCTTCGGGGAAGAAGAGCGCGCGGTCCCCGTCGAGATCATGACCGTCTTGCGCTCGGCCGAGGTGGTGGAAGAGATCAGACTGACGGGCACTGTATCCTCGCAGCGCCGCGCGCGTTTGTCTCCGCGCTCTGTCGGTTTGGTCGAATCGGTCGAAGTCGACGCCGGCGACGAGGTGAAGAAGGGCGCCACGCTGCTAAGGATGGATTCTAGACTAGCAGAAATCGAACTCAAGCTGGTCCGGGCACAGATCGAAACGGCGGAAATTCAGCGCAAGGACGCCATTCGGCGTTTCGATGAAGTGAAAGAGCTCATCGACGATGGTGCCTTCGCCAAGACAGAAGCGGGAACGTTGCAAGCCAGCGCCGCGATCAGCGGAGCCGATTTGAAGGTGCTCAAAGTGAAGGAACAACAGGCGCAGGAACGGATCGAGCGGCACCGGCTGGTGGCACCGTTCTCCGGAATCATCGCACGGAAAGCGACCGAGTCGGGCGAATGGGTGGACACGGGCACGATGGTTCTTGAACTGGTGGAAACCGGTGCCTTGTGGTTCGACTTGCAGGTCGCCCAGGAGTTTGTGGCCGCCCTGCGTGGTGCGGAAAGAGCAGAGGTGACCTTGGATTCCTATCCGGGCCACACCTTGGAGGCCGAGGTCGATGTGGTAGTGCCAGTAAAAGACCCCGTCTCGCGCACCTTTCTTACCCGGCTGACTTTCAAAGATGGGGAAAAGCTTGCTTCGCCAGGCATGTCAGGCACCGCGACGCTCTTCTATCGTCCACGCAACGAATCGGCCACGGTCGTGCCACGCGATGCGGTGGTGCGCACGGCAGATGGCACCGCCACCGTTTGGATCGTGACGGAAACCGGCAACCGAGCGACCGTGCGGGCCGTGAAGATCCGCACTGCGGGCGGTTTAGGCAAAGTGATAGAAGTGACCGAAGGCTTGCAGGGTGGGGAGAAGGTCGTGGTGCGTGGTAATGAAGGACTGACAGAGAACCAAGCGGTATCAGTGCAGCAACACGATCCAGCAGGAGAAGCAGCCTTGCGATGATCGACGCTCTTTTAAAACGCGGAACCCTCGTCGCTGTTGTCGTGGCGATGATCCTACTCCTGGGCATCGTCGCGGCCACACGGGTTCCCGTGCAGATGATTCCTGATCTGGAAACCCGCGTCATTTCCGTGGACACGGCCTGGCCTGGGGCGACGCCACAAGACATTGAGAAAGAGATCCTCATTGAGCAGGAACTTTACCTGCGCACCCTGCCCAACTTGCAACGGATGACCTCGGTAGCGGGGACGGGCAGGGCTGAAATCGAGTTAGAATTTCCCTACGGAACCAACACGCAGAAGTCGCTCATTGAAGTCAACAACGCACTCAGCCAGGTGCCTTCATATCCGGAGAACGTGGATGAGCCTGTCATTCGCACCAGTTCATTCTCCTACGCCCCGTTTCTCTATTTCCGCACCGTGCCACTGCCGGGAAATCCCAAGGGCATCGATTTAGAGATGATGCGGGATTTCATTGCCGACGAAATCCGGCCACCCATGGAGCGCATCGAGGGCGTCTCCCGGGTCAGAATCAGCGGCGGCGCGTCTCGCCAAATCCGCATCGAAGTCGACCCCGCCAAACTAGCAGAACGCGACATTTCACTATCACAACTGCGCACGGCCATTCGCCAGCGCAATACCGATATCTCCGCAGGCGATATCGACAGCGGCAAACGGCGCTACCTCATGCGCACAGTCGGCCGTTTCAAAGACCTCGACGACCTCCGCGATTTGATCATCGTGCGGCGTGGCGATGCGATCACTCGGCTGAAAGATATCGCCACGGTGAAGCTCGATCACGCCGAAACACGCCGCCACAATTACTCCAACGGCGCACCGAATATCTGGGTCAGCGTCGTTCGCCAAACCGGATCGAACGTTATCGAAATCAAGAAGAAGATCCTGCCACTCGTCGAGCAGCTCAACGAAGACCTCTTGAATCCCGCCGGGTTAGAGATGTCCTTGAGTAGCGATGATGTCGCCTACGTCGAGGACTCTGTCCGCAATGTCGTGCAGAACATCATCCTCGGCGCCTCGCTCGCGGCGCTCGTGATGTTTCTCTTCCTGCGATCCGGATCGGCCACTTTAATTGGCATGTTAGGGATGCCCATTTGCATTGTGGCAGGGTTTATCGGATTGCTCCTGCTTGGACGCACGATCAACGTCATTTCATTGGCGGGGATCGCCTTCGCCATCGGCATGACGATCGACAACACCATAGTCGTCCTCGAAAGCATCGCCCAGGAACGGCAAGCAGGGAAACGCGCCTTCGAAGCTGCGCGTGATGGCGTGAAGAATGTCTGGTCTGCCGTGTTGTCGGGCACCATGACCACCGTGCTCGTCTTTCTACCGATCTTGTTCATCCGTGAGGAAGCCGGTCAGTTGTTCTCCGATATCGGGATAGCCATTTCTTCTTCTATCATTGTCTCCATGATCGTCGCCATCGCGGTCGTGCCCGTCGCTTCCGCCAATCTGCCAGGCCGGAAGAAAGAACGTGCCTCCCCATCCACCCAACCATCGAATCCACGCCTGCTCGGACTCTTGCAGAAACTGCTAGCCTCTCGTGTCGGCCGTCCCCTCTGCATCGCTGGCACGCTCGCTGCCGTCGCCTCCATCTTCATCTGGCTAACGCCGCCAGCCGAATACCTGCCCGAAGGCGAAGAAGCCAAAGCCTTCTCCGGCATGACCGCGCCGCCCGGATACACGCTGAAAGAAATGGACCGCATCGCCAAAGAAATCGAAGCCGGTCTGCTCCCAGCTCTCGATGAAGAACCGGAGAAATTTGAACGCGGCGAGACCGAAGTGCCCGCGCTCGATCGCGTCGATATCATCGTCTCGGCCGGCTCCGTGTTCACCATCGCCGTGACCAAAGATTACGATCACATCGATGAATACATGGAACTGATCAACCGCCGCTACCTCGCTTACCCAGGCATGCGCGCCTTCTCTTCCCGTGGCTCGATCATTTCCAGCAACGACGGCGGCACGCGTGCCGTGGCGCTTGATATCAGCGGCCCTGACTTGCCCGAAGTCTACGCGACTGCTCAGGAAGTTTATCGCGAAGCCGAAGCCCTCATTGCGGGCGCGCAGATCGATTCCGATCCCGGTTCACTCGTGCTTGGTCAACCGCTGCTCGAGATTCAACCGAAATGGGAACGGCTCCGTGAACTTGGTTTCACCACCGAAGAGTTCGGCTTCGCTGCCGCCGCCATGAGCGACGGCGCATTCGTGGACGAATTCTACACCGGCGACGACAAGATCGACATCTTCCTCTACAGCGACGCCGGCAACGCCCAGTCGCTCGACCGTCTGGAAACGCTGCCCATTTATTCGCCCCAGGGAACTGTGGTTCCGTTAGGGGCCATCGCCAAAATTGAGGAAACCGTCGATGCTGCCGATATCCGCCGCGTCGATGCTCAACGGACCGTCACGCTCTACGTCATCCCGCCGCGATCCATCGCTCTGGAAACTGCGGTTGAACAAGTCCGCAACGAAATCATTCGCCCCATGCGCTCCGAAGGCCGTTTGCCACCCGGGGTCACCATCGATCTCACGGGAGCGAGCGATCAGCTCGATGCCACGCGAAAGTCACTCGGACAGAATCTCTGGATCGCCGTCGTGCTGTGTTACTTGCAACTCGTCATCATCTACCGCCACTGGGGCTACCCCTTTCTCATCATCCTAACAGTACCCCTAGGAATCGGCGGCGGCATCGTCGGTCTCTGGCTGCTCAATTTCGCTGGTGGCTTGCTCCCGCGCTTTGGCATGGACGCCATCCAACAACCGTTCGACATGATCACCATGCTCGGTTTTCTCATTCTGCTAGGTACGGCAGTCAACAACCCCATCCTCATCGTCGACCGCACGATGCGAAACTTCCGGGAGAAAGGACTCGACGCGGTAGCCGCCGTGAAAGATGCCCTAACCGTGCGCTTGCGTCCCGTGCTCATGACCACCGCCACGACCTTGATGGGTCTATCGCCCCTGGTGTTCCTCTCAGGAGCCGGAACTGAGCTCTACCGCGGGCTTGGTGCCATCGTTCTATTCGGTCTCGCCTTCACGGCGATTGTGACCCTGACGTTTCTGCCCTGTCTCTTGGTGACATGGTTGCGCCTGGTGGAACGATTCAGTCTCCGATAATCGAGATGTCCTGCAGTATACGATTCATGAGGAAGTAGCCAGGCGACCACAAGGAAAGATCACCCGCAATGCCTTTCGCCTCGCCCTCCACGCCGCCGACAGTAATCCAGCGACATCTTCTTCTTTATCAAACGATGAGGCTGATCTCACCTGAGGATACGAAGGATCCGCGATCTCGAACTTTGGTGGAGAGATTTGAGGTGCTTTCGATATGGTTTCGGTAGGCGACTGAGGATCACTTGCCCATCTGAAGGTTAATCTCTTCAATCGAAACATCGACCAGCTCGTTCTTGACAAAATTGCGGTGATTCACATTAAATCTCTCACTTTCCACCAATAGATCAGGCCTCCGTGTCCACATGAAAGTTTCCCTCAAACCAGACGAGCAGCTAAGCGAATATGTAATGATAATACTACGATCGCTGGCTGGCGGTGATTATCAGTCGACATTTGATTCGGTTCAGCAGATGCAAGACGACGTAATCCGCTATTTCAAAGGGCTAATTATCTATTTTATGATGGCTGATGGTGAGGTCCATGAGACAGAAAAAGAATGGCCCTCCGTCAAGTTTGCTGGATGGATTGCTGCCGGAATTTGAGCCAGGCATACTTGAGATTAGTGATTCCGCAGGCTCGGTGAACAACTCTCGAAACAAGATTGTTAAACCCCTCAATCATCCCTGAAGTAACACGGT
>CALLLI010000188.1 GCA_938082635.1 uncultured Verrucomicrobiales bacterium | reverse complement strand
GCAGCCCCAAACGGCGAAACCACGCCGGAATCATGTCCCAACTCGACGAAGACCGCCTGCCCACCGTCCTTCCCACGCACAAACCTGCCACCGCCCCAGAATAGGCATTATTGATAGAAGCTTATGAGATATGCGGGCTAGAGGCTCCCATTCATGCTTGCCGAGGCGTTGCCAGTGCTGACTGATAAGAAAGGCTCCAAGCACACCAGAGATCAGTGTGAGAATCAGCGCCCATCGGCGTGTGCGTTTGAGAAGATCTTTCATAGTTTAGCCAAGATCGAAAGCGCGTTCTACAAACCAGACGATCGCTCGGATCGCGATGATGGCTGAACCTCCGTAGAGAATGGTGTGAATGTAAGTTTTGTTCTTGCTCTTCGTCTTGAAGAGCACAGCGAATAGAAGAGTGAGGGCAATGAGGATCCACCAGGGTTCACTGATGAGAAAGGCGATGACTAGGCCAATGACGATAAGGATGGCAGCGCCGACAGGTTCCTTGCGATCACGCAGCGCATAGAGGATAGGGAAGAGTGCTAGGAGAATGGCGACTTGCCCGAGTTCGACGCCCACATTGAACCCAATCAAAGGAACGGTCAGCGTGTCATCACTGAGAAGGTCTCCGAAGACGCTGGCAAAGCCAAAGCCATGAAAGAGTCCAAACAGAAACACGATGGTCCAGGTGTGCTCCCTCACGATGGGCCAGATATTGTTCAAGGCGGCAAGAGCCACGGACAGAGCGATGATCGATTCGACGACTCGCGAGGAAAGAGAAACGACCCCTAAGGCGGCAAGGCTGAGAGTGATGGAATGGGCAACGGTAAAGCAGGTGACGATCTTGACCACATTCCAAAGAGCGGGACGGAAGCTGTCGACGGAATGCCATTGTCGATTGGTTAGAATGAGGACGGCAGGGAGTACGAGCGCAGCTAGAAATAGAATGTGGTCTAAGCCTATCCAAATGTGCCAGACGCCTTCCAGGACGAAGTTGAGGAACTCCTTCACGGGAGAGTATTTCTCTGTAAGGTCTAACGTCTTCGGTTCGTCTCCGGGGCTGAAATCGAGGGCGACACGCTCTACATTGTTAGACTCTCCTGTCTTCGTGTTCTCTTCTAGAATGACCCGAGCTCTTTGTTTAGGATCTGAGTCAAAGAAGATGGACAAATCGATATCCACCATGTCAGGCACGGGGGTGAGCGTGGGCGTCACAAAGGGAAATACGACGTACTGCCCCAGCGAGATCTTGAGCATCTCATAACGTGAGAAGTTCAGTTCCAGTGCCGTGCCTCCTGCAGAGATCCCGACGTGCTGTTGAATGTAAGCTGTTGCCTCGGTTAGCTTGGTCGTCAGCTCGTCTTCAGTGACCTTGCCGTCGTTGTTCGTGTCGATGCCCAATTTATCATCGAGATCGGAGACGGTGGTGTGGACTCGTCCCTCAATGTGATCTTCGTGGACCTTGAGGAAGAGGTACGTCTCACCGACTTGGTGGGCCTGAGCAAATCCGATAGTTGCGAGCCAGACGAGGAAGCTGAGAAGGCCTCTGTTTGCGAAGGGTTGATTCATTTGGCGACGGTGAAAGGCCGACTATGGAAAACGCGGGTCAGCGGGTATAGGATGCTTATAACGAAGCCTATCATGTTTCGACTTCAGGAAGTATACATGTTGTAATAGGTAAATTTATCATGTTTTATAGACGGCTGGTAGTGATCGGCTGGTCGACGTCGGTCTCAACATCAAGTCCGATATTTCTTGGCAAGGGTTTCAAAGAATCTACTTGGCGCTCTAGTTTCGATTTGAAGTGTCCTCCTATAAATGGACTCGGTATGAACCTTGAAGTCGAGCGTGCGGCCTCTAGGCTGTACTGATTATGAGAATCGGGTTTTCTACATTCGTGATGCAGGGTGGGAAGTCAGGGGTGGCCGCCTACATCCGAACCCTCATCAAATACTTGCAGCTAGAGGACCAAGCGAATGAGTATGAAGTGCTGATCGCGCGTGACGAAGAGCATCTGATCCCGGTAAGCAATGAGCGGTTCTCTAAGCAGCTCTTCCCATCCTGGATCAATCATCCCGTTGCCAACATCGCCTGGCACAACACAGCCCTTCCACTGTGGTGTCGACCGAGCAGCTACGATGTTCTTCACATTCCGAGCTATCGGCGCATTCCGGTGGTCAAGCGCTCCAAGGTTGTCGCGACGGTGCATGACTTAGCCACTTTTGCGATCGATGCGAAGTATGATCCGGCGCGCATGTTCTTCAATCGCAAGATCGTGCCGGCCATGATTCGTCGTGCTGATCACATCATCACGGTAAGCCAGTATACAAAGAATGATATCGTTAGAATCGTCGGCTATCCAGAAGAGAAGATCTCGGTGGTCTACTCGGGGATTGATCAGGACACCTTTCAGCCGGTGGCTAAGTCTGAGGCTCAAACTAAACTGGCAGAGGTGCATAATTTGCATAAACCCTTCTTCACTTACGTCTCTCGCTTGGAGTATCCTGCAAAGAATCACGTGCGCCTGATCGAAGCCTTCGAGGCATTCAAGAAGAAGAGTGATAGCCCGCATCAACTCGTCTTCTCAGGCGCGGACTGGAATGGTGCGGCCGCCATTCGCGAACGTGCGAAGTCCAGCCCGGTTGCCGATGATATCGTCTTCCTTGGATTCGCGCCGCTGTCGAGCCTGCCACTTCTCTACTCTGGGTGTGATCTCATGATCTACCCTTCACTGTTCGAGGGCTTTGGTTTTCCCATCATTGAAGCATTGGCCTGTGGTGCTCCTGTCATTTGTGCGAACACTTCGTCCATGAAAGAGATCGCAGGAGATCTGGTGCCGACCTTTGACCCGACGGATGTGCCCGCCATGATGGCATGTCTAGAAACCGCTCTAGCAGATGGCTGGAGTGAGGTTCAGAAAAGCCAAGGTATCGCCTACGCGGCGACTTTCCGGTGGGAGAAGGCCGCGCAGGACGTGATCAAGGTCTACGAATCTGTGGTCTAGCTAGACCTTAGCCGAAAAGCCAAATGGCTTCAGTACCCAGCGAGTGGCAATGTCAGACTACGCATTCTGAGTGGCTTGGAACTCGATTTGATCGCGTCAGCCGCTCTGATCGGCCATCAACAGGAGAGCTGGGCGCAGCTCTCCTGTGAACTTCCTCTGGATTGTCACGCAGCGTCCTTCTTCAGCACTTCGCTCCGCTTGGCGCAGGCCTTCTCTTTGCGAAGCCATACTATGCGGCGGATGTTATACGATA
>CALLLI010000187.1 GCA_938082635.1 uncultured Verrucomicrobiales bacterium | reverse complement strand
AAGCGATTGGCAGGAATCTGATTCAAGATCTCAATACGTTGCGTGGCGCCGAGTATCCTAACGATGCCGCCATGGCGGCAAGAATTGCTTCGTATGAGCTGGCCTTTCGCATGCAGCAATCAATACCGGACATTGTCGACTTCTCCAAAGAGAGTGCCTCTACGAAGGCGAGTTACGGCTTGGACCAAGCCCATTCCAAGGACTTCGGCATGCAACTGTTAGCGGCACGGAGATTCGTTGAGGAAGGTGTGCGTTTCGTGCAGATCCAGCACGGCGGTGGGGGTGC
This sequence comes from uncultured Verrucomicrobiales bacterium, assembly GCA_938082635.1. Classification (GTDB taxonomy): domain Bacteria; phylum Verrucomicrobiota; class Verrucomicrobiia; order Verrucomicrobiales; family DEV007; genus JAACDM01. Next base: position 31,169 of record CALLLI010000187.1, on the reverse strand, counting down.
TGGAGCCTGGGATGCTCATGGTGGCCTGCGGGCCAATCACGCTCAGAACGCGCTCGCCGTCGATCAACCGATCGCCGGATTGTTAGAAGATCTAGAGCAACGTGGAATGCTCGATGAAACTTTGGTCGTCTTCGCCACCGAGTTCGGTCGCACGCCAGGTTCGCAGGGCGCCGACGGCCGTGATCATCACATCTTCGGCTTCAGTGTGTGGATGGCTGGTGGCGGTTTGAAGCGTGGTATCGTTCATGGTGCCACCGATGAAATTGGCTTTCACGCGGTGGAGGATCGTCATTACGTGACGGACATTCACGCGACCATCCTTCGTCAGCTTGGTCTCGATTCACACGCGCTCGAAGTGCCTGGACGCAAACGCTTGGACATCGATCACGGTGACCCCATCACTCAGATCATCGGTTAGGAATTCGAAAACAATTCTCCATTAGCCATGTCATTCGCGGTTCTAAGGCTAATTCCTTAACGTGAGTTCTTACGCTTATCCGATTGGGCAGCCGCGTGGATGTTGCGAACGTCCGGAGCGGTAAGCGCGCGGTCGAACAGCGCGAACTCGGCGAGGTAACCTTTAAGCGGGGCGAAGAAATCACTGCGGGCACCGAGATAGATTTCTTTTGAACCGCTTGTCGTCGGCACCATCTTTCCGTCGATCTCCAGTTTGCCATTCAACCAGGCCCGCGCGCGTTCCTTGGCGCGGACGAACACCACGTGGTTCCAGGTGCCAGGCGGAATCAGCGTCTTCCCGATTAACACGTCGTCCGCATTGTTGCCGTTGAACACGAGGAGTTTCCCAGGATAGCTGTCCCCTTGGTTGCCTCCGATGCCGAGGTGGTCGCCGGGCGCCTGCCTGTTGCCGTTCGGGCCGCGCGAAAACAAGTAAGCGGTCACCGGTCGGGTACGATTCGGGAGGTCGTTGCGGAACCAGAAGGATACAGAGTAGGCAGCGCCCAGGGATTCAGCCGTCCCGTGAATCCGGCCCGCCTCGAAGACGGCTCGGGCGCCAGGCGAAAAACGAACCGACTGTTCCGCTGCCATTCCCTCAGGTTTCGTGTCGAGTGGATCGTGGCGCACTGGCACCATGTCCGCAATCACGGCAGCGTACTCGGCAGGCCACTCCGGGGGATTGGCGCGTTCCTCGGCTTCTTGCTCCGCCCGCCTGCGCGCTGCCGCCTGTTTGGCCCGTTTGTCAGCCATGCCGGAATTCCGCCACAGCAAGTTCTGCTCGGCCGCATCGAGGGCACGGTTCCAGAGGGCGATCTCATCCAGCTTGCCTTCGAGCCCCTCCCCGAAGCGGATAGGGTCTGGTTTCGATTTCGCGGATGCCGTCTCCAGGTCGGGCTCCGCACTGCCATTGACATAGACGCGAATCCGTCCCTTCTCCTGCACCAGCACCGTGAAGTTCCATTCATCCGAGCGCTGATGGGAGACGCCCGCGAGATCGTCGATGGACACGTAGCTCTGGTGATTCGCGTCTTGGCGAACGGCCAGGGTTTGTCCCGACGGCAGGCGAACTACGTTGCCCTCGCGCACCGATGCCCCGCTGCGTTCGCCCAGCCAGTACCACAGTGCCACTGTGAAATCAGCTGGGAGCGCAAGGTTGGTCTCGAAGTATCCATCCACGAGGTGCATGGCGCGGTTGATACGGCCATGGGAGGAAAGCGGTGAAGCTGTCAGGGCCTGCTCTTCACCGCAGCCAGAACCACTCCCGACTCCGGGCAGGTAACGGGCGACCTTACCGGCGATGCGAAGCGGGGCGTGTGTTAGTCCATGATTCGGTTTGGCGGTCTCGCCGCCGAGGTCATCCAGTGGCCAATGCGCCATGACTCTAACATCCTTGTAGGCCGTGCTCAAAACGACGGCTGGGTCGCGTTGCTTTCTCGCAACCGATTCGAGTCCGCTCAACAGGCTTTCCACGATTTGCGGTTCCGCCCTAACCTCTAGTCCGGCGGTGCGTGCGGGCCAAGTGGTATAGCCACCCAGCGGGTGTTGTTCCGGCGGTGGGATATAGCCCTCGGCACCGTTGGCCAGCTCGATGTTGAAGTGACTTTCGAACGGCGAATGCGCTTTCAATTTCAGACCGGTGAGCGCGTAGACCTCGTTGGGCAGGGTCGCGATCCCGAGGCCGCCAATGCGAATCGCCTGCAATTTGAGTTCCGCTTTCGGCTTCTCGTGCAGAATCGATGCTTCCATCGCGTAGATGTCCGGTTGCGAGCGCGGCAAACTGCCGTTGAGAGTTTCCATCCGCTCTTTGGCCCATTTCAGGCGTTTCGTGTCAGGACGGCGCCAGTCGAGGACCAGCTTCTTCTCAACCATCCCCAGCGGCACGTGATCGTTCCACTGGATCCGTTTGTAGGCGCGCATGGCGTAGTCGGCCACTTCGGCTGCGTAGTGATTTGTCGACCAGTTCATCCGCTCCGCACCGTAATCCATCCACATCAGGTCACCACTGGTGCCTTGCGACATCATCGCCACGAACGGCCCCTCGCTGGACGGCTGCTCCAGGTGCTTCGCCATATGCCGGCAGAAGGCCCCGAAATAGTCCGCGGATAGCAGGCCCGAGCCGTAATAGTGCTGCGAGTAGTTGGCGAACAAGGCGAGCGGTTTTCCCGCTTTCGTTTGCACGGCAAACAGACTCAACTCTGGATCCACCGGGCCGGACGGACCGATTACATTTCCGCTGCGGTGTCCCGGGTGCATGTTCGCGTGCATGGTCTGGTCGCCAAAGGGATCGGTCGGGATACGGTCCAGCCGAAAGATCCAACGCCGGTTGTGGGTGTGCTCCCAATCGTCGATGGATGCCCAGCCGATGCGGGCGGGCTGCAGGTTGCCCAGCGCCTCGATCATGCTCTCGGCCAATTTACCCGGCAGCCATTTCACGTAGTCCAGATCCATTCGGCTTCCCAGGCAACTCATGGCTGAGGGCGCACTGTGCGTGTGGGTGGCGGAAACCATCATGCGGCCGGTGGAGAGCCCAGTCTTCTTTTCCACTGCCTTCTTTGCCTCGTCGATCAGCTCGCGCGGCATCATGCAGGTGTCGACCACGCAGAAGACGATCTTGGTCTCTCCGTCGTCGAGCGCCACGCTTCGCGCGTACAGCGTATCAATCGCCCGGTCTGCCGAGCGCTCGGTAAACATCCCATTGACCCGCACGGGGAATTTCGGGGGTGTTATGTCAACTGCCGCGACGCCTGCCTGGAACTCCGCTTTAGCCGATACGGCGCCGCCGAGAATCAACCAGGCCAGGATTGGCCTTATCATGGATTCTAACGATCGAGTGGTGAAAGCTTTGTGAGTGATGCTTTTCATGTCGTCGGGCAGCTTCCTGCGACAAATCCTATACCAGCGCAATATCTCCGTATAACGTCGACGCAGCTCTTCTGCCTCTATGCCAATCATGAACTCGAAAGTCATCGCGGTCCACCTCTCACTGTGCGCCTTCACAAGCGCGGTCGCCGAACCATTGCAGTTCAATCGCGACATCCGCCCTATCCTCTCGGAGAACTGCTTCGCTTGTCACGGATTCGACAAGAAGGAGCGAAAGGCCAAGTTGCGTCTCGATACGGCGGAAGGCGCTTACGCTGAGCAGGATGGCGTGGCCGCGATTGTGCCTGGAGACCCGAGAGCAAGCCTGGCTTGGGAATTGATCAACTCGACCGCCCCCGACGAGGTCATGCCACCGCCTAAGTCGCACAAGAAACTCGATGACGACGAGAAGGCGCTGCTCAAGCGGTGGATCGAAGAAGGCGCGGCCTATCAAAAGCACTGGGCGTTCGAACGGCCGGTGAAGAGTGCGGGCGACGGGATCGATCACTTTGTGCGCTCCGCGTTGCCTTCGAACCATTTGAAGCCCTCCCAGGAAGCGGATCGCCCAACCCTGATCCGGCGGGTGAGCATGGGCCTCACCGGTCTGCCTCCGGCCATTGCGGAGGTCGATGCTTACCTCGCCGATCAACAGCCCGGCGCTTACGAGCGCATGGTCGATCGCTACCTAGCATCGCAACACTTCGGGGAAGAGATGGCGCGTCATTGGCTCGATGTCGCCCGCTATGGCGACACCCACGGCATGCACCTCGACAATGAGCGGCAAACCTTCGCGTTCCGCGATTGGGTCGTTGAGTCGTTTAACAATAACTTGCCTTTCTACCAATTCACCGTCGAGCAACTCGCCGGGGACCTCCTCCCGGAGCCCACACAGTCGCAGCTCGTGGCAACCGGCTTCAACCGATGCAATGTCACCACCGGCGAGGGCGGGAGCATCGCGAAAGAGTGGATCTTCCGCTATGCCGTGGAGCGTGCTAGCACTACCGCACAAGCCTGGTTAGGGCTGACTGCGGAGTGCGCGGTCTGTCATGATCACAAATACGATCCGATTACGGCTAAGGACTTCTACTCGCTCTACGCCTTCTTCTATTCGAATGCCGATCCGGCCTTGGACGGCAACGCGCTTCTGACCAAGCCCGTGGTCAAAGTGAAGCCGCCCGGCCATGACGCCAAGATGGCGGCGTTCGCGGAACGTGAGTCCGCAGTGAAGAAAGAGATCGAGGACCTGGCAGCGACGATCAAGTACGAGGACCCTGCCGAGAAGGATCCGAAGCCGCCAGTCGCCGAAACCGAGCACGTCTGGTTTGAAGATTCCTTCCCACAAGGCGCGAAGGTCGGGACTTCGGTAACCCCGCAGGAATTCGTCTCGGAGCCTGTCGCAAGCGGCACGAAATCGGTGAAGGTCAAGGGACGGGGTATGGCACAGATCTATTACGAAGAGGGTGCCAAGGAACTCGTCGTGCCGGTCAGCGGAAAGTTCTTCCTGCACGTCTACAACGACCCGAAAGATCCCGCGGAGGAAGTGATGATCCAATTCAACACAGGTGCCTGGGCCCACCGCGCGATCTGGGGGAAAGACATCATTCAATGGGGCAAGGCGGGCACCGGCGAGCGTTTCCCCGCGGGCGATCTTCCGGCTGCCGGGCAGTGGGTGAAGCTGGAATTCGACGCCGCAAGTGTCGGTCTCGCGGCGGGTGCGAAGGTGAAGGGATTCGCCTTCACGGTCCACGGCGGGGCTGCCTACTTCGACAAGATGGGCGTCATCGGGTCCACCGATCCGAGCGCCGATCCCTCACAGAGTTTCGCCGCCTGGAAGAACGCTCTCGCGAAGAAGGAGCGCGATGCCTTGCCGAAGGAAGACGCGGGACTGCTGCGCCACTATCTAGCAAAGGTCTACAATGGAACACAGGAGACGTTCGCTCCTCTCGACGCCAAGCTCGCCAAGGTCAACGAAGAGCGCAAAGCCTTGGATAGCGCTACCCCATCGTCCTTCATCTTCCGCGACCTGGCGAAGCCGCGCGACGCCTTTGTCATGACCCGGGGCGAGTACGACTCCCCTGGCGAGAAAGTCGTACCTAACACTCCGGCGGTCTTGCCACCACTGAAGAAGGCCGGCGAGCACGGGAACCGACTCGACCTCGCGCGCTGGATCGTTGCCCCTGAAAACCCGCTCACCGCTCGCGTCGCGGTCAACCGGTTTTGGCAGCAGATGTTCGGAGTCGGATTGGTGGAGAGCAGCCACGACTTCGGAACGCAAGGCAGCATGCCGACTCATCCCGAACTGCTCGACTGGTTGGCAGTGACGTTCGTGGAGAATGGATGGGACATGAAGGGACTGATGCGTCTGCTAGTGACCAGCGATACGTTCCGACAACAGAGCGCTGCGCCTTCCGAAAGCTGGTCAGCCGACCCAGGCAACCAGTGGCTCTCACGCGGCCCGCGTTTCCGGCTCGATGCCGAACAGATTCGCGACCAAGCCCTCTTCGTGAGCGGCCTGATCAAGCTGCAGATGGGTGGTAAGGGCGTGAATCCCTACCAGCCGCCGAACATCTGGGAGCCGGTCGGCTTTGGTGGATCGAACACGCGCGTTTACAGGCGTGGCAATGGCGCCGACCTCTATCGGCGCACGATCTACACTTTCATCAAGCGCACCGCGCCTCATCCCTTGATGGACAATTTCGACATGCCGAATCGTGAGCAGTCGTGCATCAGGCGCGACCGCACTAACACTCCGTTGCAGGCCTTACAATTGATGAACGACGTGCAGCACTACGAAGCGGCCCGCGCCTTCGCAGCGCAGATCCTCGCAGCTGATCCTAACACTCCGGCTCGCATCGAGTTCGCCTACCGCCGCGCCCTTGCAAGGGGTGCAGACGCTGAGGAGGTCGCCATGATCAGCCAGTTTGTGGATGGGCAGCTCGCGCGTTACCGGGAAGCGCCCGAAGAGGCAAAAAAAGCCATCAACTTCGGCGACCTCAAGCCGCTGGAAAGCGTGGATGAAATCGAACTCGCGGCCTGGACGCTGGCGGCCAACCTGATCCTGAATCTGGACGAAGCCGTCATGCGGAACTAGGCGCGACCACTAAAGCATTCACACACCATGAACCCACTCTTTGAACAGCAACTCCTGCAGACTCGCCGTCAGTTCTTCGGCGATACTGGCATTCGTCTTGGCGGCATTGCTCTGGCTTCGTTGCTCGCCTCGCAAGACCGCAGCCGGGCTGGCTCGGTGGTGCATCCCTCCCTGTCCGATCTGCCGCACTTCGCAGGCAAGGCGAAGTCGATCATTTACCTTCACATGAACGGCGGGCCGTCGCAGCTCGATACCTGGGACTACAAGCCAGATCTCCACAAGCAGTTCGACAAGGCGCTACCCAAGGATTTCCTCGGGGACCGCATCACCACCATGACGAGCGGACAAGGCACATTCCCGGTCGCGCCGTCAAAGTACACATTCACCCAGCATGGTCAGTCCGGACGGCGGGTCAGCGAGCTATTGCCGCACACCGCGAAGATTGTCGACGACATTGCCGTGGTGAAGTCGGTCTACACCAACGCCATCAACCACGACCCTGCCTGTACCTTTGTGATGACGGGAAGCGAAGTTCCCGGCAAGCCAAGCATGGGATCGTGGGTCAGCTACGGGCTTGGCGCGGAAACGAACGACCTTCCGGCCTTTGTGTCCCTCGTGCCAAACTTCCCTAAAGGCTCAAATGCCCAAGCGCTCTACAGCCGCATGTGGGGTTCTGGGTTTCTGCCAGGGAAGTATTCGGGTGTCGTGCTGCGTCCAGGTGCGGATCCGGTCCTCTACCTCGACAACCCGCCCGGCGTCAGTCCGGCCGATCGTCGCGCAATGCTAGACACCCTCGGCAAACTCAACCAACGCGGTTTCGCGAAGTTTGGCGACCCGGACATCCAGACTCGAATCTCGCAGTACGAGATGGCTTACCGCATGCAAAGCAGCGTGCCGGAATTGACGGACTTGAGTCAGGAATCCAAGGCGATCAAGAACCTCTACGGCGAACGGGTCGAGACGCCGGGATCCTTCACTCGCAGCGCCCTGCTGGCGCGGCGACTGGTGGAACGCGGCGTGCGCATGGTGCAAATCCTGCACCGCGGCTGGGATTCACACGGCAACCTGCCGAGCGAGTTGGGCAATCAGTGCCTGGACACCGATCAGGCCTGCGCCGCTCTCGTCACCGACCTCAAGCAGCGCGGCATGCTCGAAGACACGCTCGTGATTTGGGGCGGGGAGTTCGGCCGCACCGTGTACTGCCAGGGCAAACTGACTCGCGAACGCTACGGTCGCGATCACCACCCACGAAACTTCTGCATGTGGCTCGCGGGCGGCGGGATCAAAGGCGGCGTGGAGATCGGCGAGACCGATGAGTTCTCCTACAACCCGGTATCAGACAAGGTGCATATCAACGAGATCAACGCCACCATCCTTCACTGTCTCGGAATCAACCACGAACAATTCGCCTACCGCTACCAGGGACTCGACCAGCGCCTGACCGGCGTGGAGCCGATGAATGTGATCAAGAAGATCCTCGCTTAGCCCGACTTTCACGATTCGGAAGTAAATTGAGCCGCAGGCCTTGGTATTTTAGCTCAATAGGTCTTCACTACACCTCCGAGGATTCGATTTGTGGTGGTGGTTGAGGTGGCAACTCGATAGCAGTTGTGTCGACACCGCCAGACTACGGTTCGGAACATGTCAGGGGTCTTCCTTAATGCCAAACCAGTACACCGCTCACATCTCCTCAACCGCTGATTCACTTGTTCACTCAACAATCCTTGATCGTTAATGATAGCGTTAACATTCGTCGCTTGGTATGTTCTGCCAAGGCAAGTTGCTGGCCTAATCCGTGAACCGAAACGAGAACAAATCGGCATGGTTCAGGACGAAACGCAGGTGGATCGGTTTCCCTGCAAGGGAGCTGACGTCCGCTCCGCCTTTCCAAGTGACCGTGGCGTCTATTTCGTCCTTTGAGAGTGGGGCGCAATCTTTGATCATGTAGCCTGGGATCGGGCGTTGTTTGTCATCCAGAATCTCGACACGGATCGACCCGGCTTCCCCGAGTTGCGCGTCGTAGTTCACTGTCAGTTTGTCGCCAGCGAAAAACAGCGGCTTGGTGACAAGCTCGCCTTGTTTAGCCTCAGCGCGGACCGATACGAAGCCGTCTTTACGAATCGTGAAGCGGCGGACACGGGGAACGCTACCGTCTTCGTGCGCGCCTTTGATAGCCAAGTTCTCACTGGCGTACATGGAGTATCTGTCAGGCTCGTCAGGCAGTTCCACCATTTCCTGCCAGAGATGGTTGGAGCGGATCTTGTCGCGATCCGCCGGAGCCGATTTCGGAATGACGGGATGCTCCATCCAGCGATAGAAGTGAAGGCCATCGCGGCTGGCCATCAGCATGGGCTCGACCGAACCATTGAACCGCGCCGGGAAGCCGAGACATATTTGCGGTGCACGTTTGTACGGCTTCACTTCGTTGGTGTAAAGATTCTCCAGATCCATGCCGGGCCGGCCGTCATCCCGGTGATAGATCAGCCACAGCGGATCGGTCCAGTTGATGAAGTCTTTGGAGAAGGTCACTAGGATGTCACGTTTCCAGCCGGGCGCCTTGATGCCTGTTTCGCCTTTTTCGTTGCGCAGATGGCGAAAGTAGACGGCGTATCTTTTGCGTTCCTCGTCCCAGAACCCCTGGTTGCAGGAGTCCAGGGAATACTCGCTGCTGACAATGGGTCCATCGCTCGCGATCTCCCAGTGGATACCGTCAGCTGACTTGTAGGCATAGAGGCCGGTCTTCCCGCAATGGTGCCCCTGACCACTGAACCCTTTGAATTTCGCCGCCGGCGGAGCTTCGGGGTTCGTGTCGATAAATGGGTTGAATTGATGGGCAGCGATCCAGCCTTTGCCGTCCTTTGCCTTAAAAGTGACATCGTCAAACAGCACGTTGTTAGACTTCGATCCCATCCAGTTGTAAAGCCCGAGAGTGGGCTTTGTGAAGTTGCGTCCATCCTTGCTGGCGGCGTAACACAGACGCCCTCCCTGAATTTTAAAATCTTTGTTAGCCTGGTAGGTATGGTGTCCCATGTACCAGGCCTTGATCACGCCATTGTCCTGAATGTACTTCGCATACCGACACCACGGTCCCTCCCAATCGGCATCATGAGTCATGGCGACATCCTTGGTCTCGGTGGTGGCGGGAGTCATCTCGAACAAGTGCCGGGTCGCGCCGCCGCGCAAGGCCCCGATGACGTAGTTGTCGACGAAGAGCTCTCTGCGGGAACCGATGTTGAGTGGTTCCGAGTTCAACGTAGGCGCTTCGAAAGCGATAGGCCGAGGGGCTGCTTCCTGCTTTGTGTCTTTGTCCGCCAGCAGGACTTTCGCGTGACCAAGCAAGAACAAGGCTGCCAAAACTAGTGGGGTTCCTGTATTCGTTGACCACCTCATTTCATGTGCTGGTGAGGACTCTCGTATGCTCGTAAACCATGCCCGACAGAGTGTTGACCCCGGAATCCTGCTACTGCAAGATCTCGCTCGGTGCAGACGGTAGATTGATCGCAGGGAGGCGTCGCTCCCAGATGGATGATTGTTTATCTACCGCCTTTCCGGCCTTGTCCTAAAGCCCAAACCTCTAAATCAAGCAAAAGAAGCGTATGTCGATCCATCTGCCGCCGCTCACACGACGTGGTTTTCTTCAAGTCTCGGCGACCGCTGCCGTGGCCACGATCTCGACCCATCGGACTCGAGCGGAAGGTGCCGCTGCTATGGATCCTCACCGTTTCGTGTTCGTCTCCGACACGCACATCATGGAGGATCCGACGGCGGTCGCGCGTGGAATCAACATGGCAGATCAGTTACGTCGCGTCGTCGCCGAGATCGCGGCGGAGGATGTGCGGCCCGCCGGCGTTATCATAAACGGTGACCTCGCAACGGACGGCTCTCCTCCCACAGAGGGCGCTTACCGCCACCTCGCTCGGCTCATCGACCCACTCCGCAAGCGCGAGATGGCGCTCCACCTCACGATGGGCAACTGCGACCGCCGGGTGCTCTTCGCGAAGACCTTGAAGAAGCTCCGGCCGACGGCTCCGCCGGTCGACGGCCGACTCGTCGGCGTGTTGGAAGCCGAGCGCGCGAACTTCTTCTTTCTCGATTCGCTCCACGACACCGAACGGACGATCACGAAGGGTAGCCTGGGGGATGCCCAGGTGAAGTGGCTTGCTCGGGCGCTCGACGCGAATGCCGACAAACCGGCCCTCGTCGTCGCCCACCACCACATCAATCGAGAGAGCGGGAAGAGCGACACCTGGCGTCAGGGCGGTCTCATCGATGGCTCTAAGCTCGTCGACGTGCTGCGCCCTCGAAGTCACGTAAAGGCATTCATCTTCGGTCACACCCACAACTGGCACCACGGCATGCTCGATGGGATTCACCTCATCAACCTCCCAACGACCGCTTACATCTTCGACCCCGCAGAGCCGCGCGGCTGGGTCGATGGGCGTCTCGAGCGCGACGGAGTGCGCATGAAGCTTCGTGCGCTCAACGGGAAGCATCCAAAGCACGGCGAGACTCTGAAGCTCCGCTGGCGTTGAGACTGCGGCGAGCCGGGGGCGCCTCTCACAGGAAGCGCGTCATCGTTCGGAACGACGTGCACCTGCTCCTCGATTCCCGGGATTGTCGAGGAGGTCGACAATGCTCGACTCATGCCAAGCGACATTGTGAAGAGCCCGCACAATCCATTTCTGGTCTAGGTCTAGGAACAACCTTGGGAACAGCGCTACCCTAACATCGACTAAGACGAAGAGGAACAAATCTACAAATGCTGGTACTGCCCCTTCATTGTCGATGAACGCACGTCCAGGACGCCGTTCTGTTCCCTCCTCTTCGACTGCCAGTCGAAGCTACTAGTCTAACATCTATAGATTTTTCTCTGTTTGCGAGAAGCGTGTGCGCTTGTCGCTGGCGACGGGTTTCCCGGTGCGCATGCTCCACCATTCGTGGGCGCGGTCAGCGTCGAAGCTGGGATTGGGGATGGGCATTCTGGCGATGACTTAGGTGCGCCAGGTGGTGAGTTTCTTCTTGAGGTCGGTGGCTCGACCTCTGCGTTCGGTGGCGAGGTTGGTTTGTTCGCTGAAGTCTTTGGCGAGATGATAGAGTTCTAGGTCGCCGCTACCGTCTATATACTCGATGAGTTTCCAGTCACGCTCGCGAATGGCACTGGCGGGGCGATCGTGATGGTAATGGGGGTAGTGCCAGTGAATGGAGTCGCGTTCTAGTTGAGCGCTGGGGTTTGCGAGGAGTGGGAGGAGGCTGAGGCCGTCGATGATTTGCATCTCTGGCAGGGTGCCGTTGGCGGTGGCGACGAAGGTGGGGTAGAAGTCGTAGCTGAGAGTGGGTTCGGCGCAGGTGGTGCCGGGCTTTGCTTTGCCAGGATATTTGACGATGAGCGGGACACGGATGCCGCCTTCGTGGAGGGAGCCTTTCTCGCCCTTGAGCGGGACGAGGCTGGAAACGTTGTCGTCGGCGGCTTCGCGGTAATCGTAGCGGCGGTAGAGGCCGCCGTTGTCGGAGGTGAAGACGATCATGGTGTTGTCTGTGAAACCCTGGGCTTCGATGGCATCGACGACTCGGCCAACGAGAGCATCGGTTTCCTCGACCATGGCGGCGTAGATGGGGTGTGGGAGTTCGCGGCCACGTTCCTTGGCCCGCGCCCGGTATTTCTCAACCAAAGCCGACTTGCCGGCGAGCGGGATGTGGACGGCGAATGGGGAGAGCATGAGAAAGAAGGGTTTGTCAGATTTCTCCGCGATGAACTGGGCGCAGAGATCGGCTTCGAAGGCGGTGCGGAATTGGTCTGGCTTAGGTTTTAAGTCAGAGCGAGCGGTCACGCGGTATTTCCAGGAAGATGGGCACCATTGATCTCTGCGGCAAAGTCGTAGCCTTGTGTGGCTGGACCAAACGCGGCGCCCCGCCCGAGATGCCATTTGCCGACGTAGCCGGTGCGATAGCCTGCTTCTTTAAGGGACTCTGCCACGGTGATCGTGTCCTGTGGCAGGGCCATGGTTGTCTGCGGCGTGATGACGCGTTCGAAGGAGCGCCAATGACCGGGAATGTGCGCGGTGATGCCGATGCGCGCTTGGTTCTGGCCCGATTGAACGGCGCAACGTGAGGGTGAACAGACCACGCCTGCTGCGTAGGCAACGGTGAAGCGGAGGCCTTCCTTGGCGAGTTGATCAATGCGCAGGGTGTCGATGAAGTCATTGCCATAGCAACCGACATCGCCCCAACCGAGGTCATCGATAAATATTAAGACGATGTTAGTTTAGCCTTGGGCGGAGGCCTCCCACGGAGAAATGAAGAAGGTTAGAACGGCGAGGATGGGAATGAATGGTTTCATGGTGAGTGCACTTGGTCAATAGCTGCTGGACTAGTTTTACAGGAGATAACAGAGGAAACAGAGATTCAATTCGTGAGTGTTAGAATCATGGGCTTCTTCAAAGCTACAGTCTACTGAGCCCCGACCCCGTTCCCTTTCTTGCGGGCATGCCTAACGATAGCTTTGCAGCCAGACCGCGATGTCGGCAATGTCTTGGGCTGTAAGGCCAAGCGTCACGGGGTCGAACATGAGAGATCGTTCGAACGTGTGCTTCTTCTCGATGCGCTCCGAGGGAACCATCTGCGTGATTCCGCTTGCAGATTGAATGACGGTGGGCAGCGCCCCGTCCATCCAGAGTGGGCTGTTGTTGAAGGCGATCCCGTGGATGACGCCACCATCCTTGAGGATGACTTCGGTCCCCGTGTAACCGAGCGCGATCCCCGCTGAGGGCTCTACGATGGCGCGCACGATGGCTTCCCGTTCTTGGGTGGCGGCCCAGCCTTTCAAGTCCGGCCCGTAGTGGGGGCCAGTCCCGTCGATCTGGTGACAGAGCACGCACCGTGTGGTGACGGCCAACTGTCCGCGTTTGGTGTCGCCCTTGAGTTTGAGGATCTCACTCACAGGAGGCAGCTTCTTTGCGTCGGCTAGAGGCCGTGGCACTGGCGAGGCAGTCACCACGATGGCTTCCGGGTCGTAGATGCCTTTCTCTTTGAGTCCCTTTGCGATGTCGTACTTGCCCCACTCGCCAGCGAGATTCCGGAGCAACCAGGCTGTGGCTTCGCCCTTCACGGGAGATCCACCGGACGCGAGTTCTAGCATAACGTTTGCAGCACGCGCGTCATCGATAAAGCCGATCGATTCCACGGCGAACTTGCGCTGGTCGAGGGACAAGGTCTGATCCAACGACCGCACTTTGAGATCGTCGATCGAAGCGGCACCCCATAGACGCCAGGTAAGGCGCGCGAAACTGTCAGTCCACTCGGAAGGTGTTCCCGGCTTGAGGCCTTCTTTGATAGCGGTCCAAATCACGCTCTCCTGTTTGGCGGCACCAAGCCCGAGGGCTTCGAGGGAGTTCTTGTCAGTCGTGCCGCAACGTTTGGCGAGTTCGACGAAGATGTCCATAGTTCTCTGCGCAGGGATGTCGCGCAATGACAGGGCGACCTCGCGGCGAAGCTGCGGTGATGGGTCTGTGCACATCTTGCGAGCATGCGGCACCATGTCGTGCCCTGACCGTCGCAAGGCTCGATAAGCGACCACGCGCTGTTGAGAACGCTCATGCCCCAATAGACTAACACAGGCCTTCAATCCCTGATCGCCGAGATAGGGCAGGAGCCACACAGCACGGGCTGCAATCCAGGGGTTCTCGTCTTTCAAGAGGGCAGCCACCGTTGGGAATGCAGCTGCGCCTTGAGCTTTTAGAGCACGGAAGCCGAGGTATCGTGTATGAATGGAAGGGCTGCGCAGGGCCTTCATTTGACCTTCGGTCGTGGCGAGGTCGAAGGCGGAAATGACAGGTTTGAAATCTGGAGGAGCGATCCTATAGATCGTACCGGAGAATGATTCGTCAAGGTGACTGGAAGCGCCGATTCGCGGGTCGAACCAGTCGCAGAAATAGATCGCGCCGTCAGGGCCAACGGTGACATCGCTAGGGCGAAAGTGTTTGGGTGAAATGCCGGTGCCGTTCTTCGGAGGGCCGGCGAAGTCGGCTCCTTCGAATTCCTTCTCGGGATTGGTGGTGATGAAGTCAAATCTCTCAAGCGCGAAGTTACCGTCCTTTGGCTTAGACTGATAACCGAGAATTGTGTTAAGCGCAGCCTCACCACTCAACAAGAGGCCATTCCACTTGGGATCAAGCGCGCCGTTCTCATAGAAGGTGATCCCGGTCGGAGCGCCGCCGCCATACACGTCACCGGCATCCATGGTGCCCGGATCATCTTGTCGCCAGTGCACCCTATCATAGGCCTGTCCGGGACGTTTGACCGCTTTGTTGCGTAGCTTCCCGTCTCGGGTGAAATAGCCAGCACATCCGCACTCAAGGGCGAAGGTGGTGCGGCAAGCGCGCGGGTCATCGTTGTCGTTCTGAAACATGTCGCCGAACGACGTCAGCGTCTGTTCGTAAGAATTGCGCAAGCCATGACTAACAATCTCAACGTTCGAGCCATCGGGATCCATACGTACGGCAAAGCCGGAAGTCCAAACATGTCCATCATCGGAGACTCTGCCAGTATTGCTGAGGTGATCGGCAGGCCACTTCGGGCCTCCCCGCTCACCATAGGTGCCACCCATGTAGAAGGTCTTGCCGGATTTGTCGGTAAAAACGGCGCCGCAGTTTCCATTGTTAAAATAGAACTTCCCGTCTGGGCCTGCGATGAGGGAATGCAAACCGTGATCGTGATTGATCGCGTTGAACCCTGTTAGGACGACTTCGCGTTTGTCGATCTCAGGATCAAATCTCAGATTGCGATCAACATCAGTATACGCTAGGAGATCTGGCGGCTGCGAAACATAAACGACGTTGTCAATGACCGCCACACCGAGCGGCGCGATGAGTTCCGTTTCTTGTAAGAATGTATGGGCGCTGTCGCATTTCCCGTCGCCGTCGGTGTCTTGCAGAACCACGATGCGATCGCCAGCAGCACGCGTTCCCTTCCTACCACGATAGTTGACACCTTCCGCGACCCAGATGCGACCAGCGTGATCGATGTCCATGTTCGTCGGGTTGTGGAGGAGCGGAGTGCTAGCCCACACGGTCACTTCCAGTGACGGATCGATCGTTCTGAACAACGACGGTGGAATGGATCGTGGCTCCTGCTGCGGTTTCCAATCGTCAGCGGCGACACCGTGCAACGTGGTGACGAGCGCTGCAGCGAGGAGGTGGAGGAAGCGGTTCATTGTAGGCGGCACGGGAGACGAGGAGCAGAATGTTCGGTGGCGGCTGCTTTGGTTTCGTCTAGCGTTTCTTCTTCAGATTGGACCCCGCGTCGGCCTCTGCTTTCGGCAGCCACTTCATGTGCGCCGCGATGATGTCTGCGTGTTCTGGTTTAGCGGCAACATTCGTCCACTCGTTAGGATCTTTCGCGTGATCGTAGAGTTCCTCTGTGCCGTCCGCGTAGTGGATGTATCGCCAGCGCTCGCTGCGCACGGCGTGATTGCCACGGCCGTAGGTCATGAGTGCCGGGCGCTCCCACTTCGACTTCGCGTCTTCTAGCAGGGGCACGATGCTGAGGCCGTCGCATTTGCGATCGGCTGGCAGGCCAGAGAGCTCAAGCAGGGTTGGGTAGAGCACGGTGAGATCGACTGGCTTGTCGCAGCGGGATTCCGGTTCGGTCACGCCAGGGGCGACGATGATGAAAGGGATGTGATTGCTCTTCTCCCACAGCGCAAATTTCTCGATGTGGTCTTTCTCGCCAAGGTGGAACCCGTGATCCGACCACAGCACGACGATCGCATGGTCACGCCGCGGACTAGCATCGAGCGCGGCGAGCACCCGTCCGATCTGCGCATCGGCAAAGGTGCAGCAGGCGGCGTAGGCGCGGATGACGTCGTGGTAGGAGCCAGGAATGCGCTCGTCGAGTTTCGACATGCCGCCCCAGAACCATTTCTTTGTCTGTATCAAGGTCGCTGCTCCACTCGGAAGATCTTGCCAGTCATCATCGCGCCGCTCTGGTTTGGCGATGTCCGCGAACCCCTGGTGGTACTTCGGTGGCGCGAAGAATGGCGAGTGCGGTTTGAAAATTCCGCAGGCGAGAAACTGTGGCTTGTCAGTGGACGGATTTCTTAACGCATCGATGCAGTAATCGGCCGTCTTGAAATCGATCGTGTCCTTCTCGTCCGGCGGCCAGGCACCCCAGTCGGTGTTCTTCGATCCGTAACCAGATGCGCGGTTGAGTTTCTTTGGCGGCATGTTCTGCGGTGCCATTGACAGGAAATCGTCGAAGGAAGCGTCGTCGTGAAAGGCCCCGCCAAGGTGATGATGAAAGAGTTTGCCAGCTCCCCTGACAGAATAGCCAGCATCTTGAAACTGCTGCATGATCGTCTTTCGATCCGGTGTCGCCTTGCGCCAATCGCTGGCATTGCCATAGACACCCGTCGTCGTGGGGCGCAGACCAGTCATGGTCGCGGAGCGTGACGGATTACAGGCGGCCGAGATGCAGTAGGCGCGGGTTAACAGCATGCCGCGCTTCGCCAAGCGCTCCATGTTAGGGGTCTTGATCGGCGACTTCGGATCGAGTAGCGACACCCAATCGTTCATGTCATCGATATCGATAAATAGCACGTCGGGGCGATCTGCTGCCCGGGCGGTCACGAGGCTGACCAGAAGTAGGGCTAGTAGGAGAAGTCGCTGCATTTTACTCTTCCAAATAGTCGGCTGGAGGCCGGTAACACAATGTGTAATTGGCTTCCAGCCAGTCAGCTGTTTCCCGTAGGGGAACGCAGCACATATTCTATTCTACTCGCTACTTCCCTTGAGATCGCCCAGCAAGATACTCGTGAAATCAATACGGTTCTGCTTGCCGCCGGGATCGCCAGCCTCAAAAAACACGCCAATGCGGGATCCCTTGGGATCAATACGGACCATGTCGCTGTAGGCCGCAGGACCGACGTGAATCAAGGGGCCGTCCCGCCAAGTCTTGGTCTCATCGGTCGAATAGCGCACACGCAAGTCGCTACGGCCTTTGCCTGAAGGACCATTCTCGTCTGGCCCTGAAAACAGAATCACGTTGTGGTCGTCTCCATCAAGCGTTGAGGCCGCGCGTAAGACGGCACATTGCACGATCGGTGGATCGAGCACGCCTGGGGACGGTTGGAAGACTTTGTAGGCCGCATTTCCGCTAGCATCGAACGTGACACCGCCATCACTGCTGTAGGCATGACCCCGATTGCCACGGGCTTTGCCATCGTTGTCGCGGGTGTTGAAATAGAGTCGTCCATCATTCAATTCGACAACGGTGGTTTCGTTAGCGTTGAGGTCGTCTCCGTACGTTTTGTCGACAGCGCCTAACTGCCACGTCTTGCCGTGATCATCACTGTAGAGTACATGGGCCCCGTAGGGGCCTTTGTCCTTACCATCCGCACCTACCCGATGATCCACAGGGATCACGAGTCGGCCTTTGTTAGAGCCCCGCTGGATCTGAATGGAGTGCACAGGCCCCGTCGCATACCAACCCCAAGAATCACGCTTGTTACCCTCCGTGATCTCGCGACGCTTTGACCAGGTTTCACCGTGATCGTCACTGTAGATGACAAACACGCGATCATTCTCCAAGGTGAACGGCATCCAAATACGACCTGGATGGTCTGGATCTAACATATCAACAACGGGAGCAGGGTTGCCAATCGTAATTGGAGGCGTGTCCTTCGGAAACAACACGGCGAAGGCCATGTTCTTCTGCACGACTTTCAGGGGGCCCCAAGATTTGCCTTGGTCTTGGGAACGTTTCATAACGAGATCGATCTCGCTTGCATCGCCACCGACACGAGCCTCGCAGAAAGTCAGGAGATCTCCGTTGGCGGCTCGAACGATCGCAGGAATGCGGTAGATGTTATACCCTTCGGTGCCGTATTGGAAAACGGTGACGTTGGGGTAATCTTTGGCTGAGGCTGCCAGGGTAGTTAGGGCGAGTGTGAGGAGTAGACGAATGGATTTCATGTTTTTGTCATTTGAAGGACAGAATTAACAAATTGACAGAATGGCTTCGAAGAAGATGAATGAGAGAGTGCTCCGAAGTGTGGAGCATGCAGTGATCCCGAGAGTTCGCTTCACACACACTCCTAATAATTCTGTCATTTCTGTTAATTCCGTCTAACTTGCTTCTCGTACCTTACTGCTTGGCACGATAGAAACCTGCCGGGGCCGCGAGGCGGCCGACGTCGGTCTCTTCGAGCGTTCCAGTGGCACCGGGTGCGATGACCTCCCAGTCGATCAGGTCAGTCGAGAACTCGATGTCTGCTGAAACACCATCAGGCAGCGTGAGCCCGAAGACGCCGTTGGCGTTGATGCCCACGTCCGTCAGCACGATGTCAGGAGTGGGGGCACCACGACCGTATTTCTCGGCCGTGGCATCGAAGTCCGCCTGGATATCGGCATCGGAAATAGCGCCCTCAAAGATGCGAACATTGCCGATGGTGAGCGAGCCCTTGAGAGGGTCTGTCACCGTGGTGCCGTCGTCTTCGCGTTGCGCGCCCACGAGGATCGCGGTTCCGGCATGGGTGTCGAGATCGGCCGCTTCTTCGTTGGTGAGCACACCGTTGGTGAATACCTTGGTGTTACTGCCAGTCTGGGTGTAAGCGATGTGCGTCCAGATGTCGGCCTCGGCATCTCCGAGCACGTTCGGCTCATCATCTTCAACCTGGGTGTTCGGGTTCCAACCAATGTCCGGGCCTCCGCCACCCCAGTGCCCGATGGCACCGAAGTTGTTGTGGAAGCCGTGGTTGAATGACATGTTCGTGCCATCCGGGCCACCGCGTTTGCCCCAGGAAATGACCGTTTCTTCCGAGGCCAGTTCCGGGTTGTAGACCCAGGCGATGATGGAACGCGGACTGTTGCCTTCGAGGGATTCGGTGGTTACTGGACCCTCGAAGTAGTCGCCATCACCATCGAAGGTGACACCCGTGACGCCGCCGATCACTTCAACCGTCGGGTCACCTGAGGCAGCAAAGCTACCGCCAAGTCCACCGGCATTTTCCCAAGTGGTAATAGGCCCTGCGGCCAAGTCAGTCGCGTCCAGTTCCACTAACAGTGGCCCTTCGACAACCACTTCAGGTTCAGCCAAGGCACCTTTGCCTGAAAGACCTGATTCGTGCAACATAGCAACCTCCTCACCGCTCAAAGCCCGTTTCCAGAGCGCCACATCATCGATCTGACCATCGAAAGCGAAGCCGCCACCGGTCCGCGCACCGATAATGAGATCTTCGCCCGCTGTGAAATCAGCTCCTGGAACCAGATTGTCCGTCTGGCCACCGCCACCGCCGACATTCCAACCGTCATCGCTAGCATCAATGTAAGAGATCATCTTATTCTGTTCACGATCAAAAACGATGGCGAGATGGTACCATTCGCCTTCTTGTATTCCGGGAAAGTTCTTGCCGACGCGATCGCCACCCCCAAGTCCCACCCCATTGGCGCGTGTGTGGAGATTGCCATTCTCAAACCAGGCGCTCCATCCTTCATTGCCTGAGCCGCGATTGCCACGACTGACCATGAAGGCATTCTGCATGACATTGACCTTGAACCAGAAGGAGACTGAAAATGGATCTGTGCCCGCATTGATGGCTTCGTCCGTGAAGCTGATGAAATCCGTGTCTACGCCGGGAAAGACGGCGCTCTGAGCAATTTGCCCGGCGTCCACAGCGACGTCCTCGCCTTCGATGGTGCCTTCGAATGCGTTAGGTCCTATCTCTGACGCAGTACCTGCACCCAAATTGAGTTCAGCGGCATCGAGTGGCGCATAGAAAAGCAAGTTCGACAGGAAGGCATTTGGCGCGTTGTTAGGATCGAGCGGATCACCACCCAAGGCCAGCTCAGTTCCATCATTCACACCATCGCCATCAGTGTCAGCGTTCAGGGGATCCGTCTGTTGGGCCACCTCGTCACCGTCGTTGAGCCCATCGCCATCAGTGTCGGCTTCTTGTGGGTTGGTGTTCGCGGCAATCTCGTCGCCATCGTTGAGACCGTCTTCATCGGTGTCCGCAGACGCCGGGCTGGTCCCGTGGGTATTCACTTCCGCACCATCTTCGAGACCGTCATCGTCGGTGTCTTTCTTGTTAGGGTCTGCAGAAGCGGTGAACTCCTCAGCATTGGTGAGCGCATCGGCATCCGGATCTCCCGCTCCGTCTGCGGAGGCAATGTCACCGAAATTCTCAATCTCCCAGGAGTCTAACAATCCGTCTTCATCGCTATCACCCGAGTTCCCCACAATGGTGAAATTTCCCGTACTCTCCTCGGCAAAGATGGTCTCGAACACAGCATCGATGGCAACAAAGTCGCCACGGGTGAACGTGCCGGCATCGGTGATGAAGGGCGTCCCCGTGATACTGATCTGACGGAGCACATGCTGACCATTGAGCAGGAAACGGGTGCCATCTCCTGACAGATCCAATGACTTGCTGGGGTTATTGATATTGTAGGCAGGCTCCAGCGACGCATTGTCGAGGAAGAGATTGCCGCCCCCTAACGAACCGGGACTCTCGGCCAGCACGCGCACTTGTTTCAAAGTCACATCGCCTGTCAGACTGTTGCCAGCTCCTGTCAGTTTGAGGACTCTGGTAGGTTCGTCTTCGGGTTCTGAGTCATTTGCCACCGTGAGAGCCCCGCCTGTCAAGGTGCTCCCCAAATCGAGCGTGCTATTCCCATTGGCAAACCCAACGGTCAAGCTATCGACGATCCCCAAGTTTCCAGCTAGCTTGATCTCACCGACAGCCCCATGAGTGAGAGAGCCCTGTTCGATGGTTAGATTGGCAATGGTGACTGTGCCAGTAGGATCGGGCTGCAAGACAAGTTCCGTGCCCTCGCCTGCTAGCGTTAGGGTATCCCCTGCAAAGGTCGGACTCCCTGCCGGCGTCAAGAGTGTCGTCGCTAGCTCCGGGAGTACAAAGTAATTTCTGCCAGCACGAGGCTCTTGCCCATCCGACCACGCACTGGGATCATCCCAGGATTTGCCCGAGGCTGCAAGGAAGACGGAAGTTTCCTCGGGACTGCTCGCAGCATTCGTAGGACTGGTTTCCAAGGCAATCTCGACGCCATCGATGAAGCCATCTTCATCCGTGTCTGCTAAAGTCGG
Source organism: uncultured Verrucomicrobiales bacterium (assembly GCA_938082635.1). Lineage (GTDB taxonomy): Bacteria > Verrucomicrobiota > Verrucomicrobiia > Verrucomicrobiales > DEV007 > JAACDM01. The sequence goes on along the minus strand of CALLLI010000187.1, from coordinate 9,667 downwards.
ATTCGTGCCATGATCATTGACCTCAGCGCCATCCGTGAGGCCATCGCTGTCGCTATCGACTAACAAAGGATTGCTTCCTGCGGCATCTTCCGCGCCGTCGTTGAGACCATCTTCGTCAGTGTCCGCCTTGTTGGGATTCGTATCAGAAGCAAACTCTCTAGCATTACTCGATCGATCATTGTCAAAGTCACCATCACCGCCCTGTGCCAGATTGCCAAAGTTGAAATTTTCCCATCCATCGTCCAAGCCATCACCGTCAGAGTCTTTGGCTAACAAACGCACAATGAAGTTGCCGGCACCAAAGAGATTGGGAGGCCCTACTTCCTCGGCGGTATCTGGAAAAGCTCCGCCTCCGCCGGATCTCGCTCCCACAAAGGCGACCTGAAAGACATCGGCGAGTTCGCCAACTCCCGTGTTGCCACGCTGACGCCCATCCGACATCTCCTCACCAGCACCCCAGCCGTAGGCCACGACGGTGTAGTCTCCGACAGGTAGAACGATTGGCTCGTCGAGAGATTTGAACCGTACTCCACCCTCAAGCCTTCCGGGCTCCTCGTTGGAGAAGGACGCCGTGGCAATGATATCCGTCCCCGTGTCGTCCGTTAGATCGTCTGGAGTCTCAGCATTGTCCCGGGACCACAGTTCCACAGTCGGAGACTGAAAGAGACCATCCGAGATACTATCAAAGGCACCCAAATCTGTGAGAAGAACCGGCGCGCGCACTTCAAAATCAGTTCCAAAGGAATTGCCCGTCGCCACATTGCCAACGCTTTTGGCAGGAATACTCTGAGCAATGACACGATCACTGCTAGGGATGCCTTGACCAATCAAGCCACGCTCATAGATCTCCACAATATCGGCTGCTGGCAGTGCCTCTTCCCAAATGGCGACGTCATCGACGGCCCCATCAAAGGCAGCGCCGTCTGAGGATCGACGGCCGACCAAGAAATTCTCACTTGGGTTGAAATTCTGCCCAGCTTCGAAGGTGTTGGTCTGGCCGCCACCACCACCGAGACTCCAGTCATTATCCGTTCCGTCAGCCCCTGACGCTTCGCCATTGAAATACGCGATGAAGGTACCATTGTCGTTATCGATCACCATGACTATGTGCACCCAGCCCTCGTCAACCGTGATAGGATGATTCAAGCCTAACCGAAGATCACCGCCGCCGTTTTCGTAATTGGCGCGCGGAATGATGACATCATTCTCAATGAAGAAACTCCATCCCACCGTGCCGGAACTCCGGTTGCCTTTGCCAAGCGGAAAGAAAGCACCTCCAGAAGTGGTGTTAGGATTGATCCACATGGACACCGTTAGGCTACCAGTGCCGGGATTGCCCACGTCGCCGTAGTCGACAAAGTTGGCGTCATCTCGAGCGAATGTCAGGGCATCGGCAATCTGTCCAGGAACCGTATCGAGGGCCCCATTGATCTCGCCCGGAGCGCCAGAGCCTCCATCGAAGTTTGAATAAATGAGAGGCTCTGGAATGGCAGCTGCTGATGTTAGCATCACGAGCCAGGATGCGAGGAATTGAGGTGTTTTCATGATGGGTGACTAGTTAGGGCGTTGGCAAATAACGTAGTGTTTGATGTATCGTTAGGGCGCTGAAGCGAGATGAAATCGCAGAAAGAGGGCGGTAATTAGCTGGGGTACGGCAAAGGTGTGTTCATTGTTGCCATCCCCAAGATCCCGAGTCTGAGGCACGGCGTCAAGACGCCGCCAGCTCAGAAGATCCTCGGATTGTTCTAGTGACACTTGCACTTCTTCACCGGACCAGGTGCGAATGCTGATGGTTGCCGTGCCATCTTGTGTCATGGGAATTGCGGATCTTTTGAAGGGATCGGTTCCGAATAAATACTCGGCGTAATTGTTTGATCCGTCACCATCGGGATCGGACTGGATATCGGCATCCGTGAGCCCAAACTCCGCAAGCCAGCCTGAGATGTTCGAGGCGACGGGCGTGTAAGTGCCGCTGACGAGACCACTCCAGGCATCGCCGTTCTTCACTCGTGCCAGCACTGTTGTCTCCTTATCGATCACCAGTCCGGTTTCGAACCGCTGGCCCACCACCGTACCGCCAGGCCCTCGGGGATCGGAGCCATCCGTCGTGTAATAGCGCGTGCCGGCCGCGAAGATGGATGCTAGTCGGATCTGAACGGTTTTATCCTCGCTGATCTCTCCGGGTGGCGGATCGAGTCGTGGCAAGGGCTCGAACTGTTTGTCTAACCAGGCAGCCCTATCAAGGACCCAGTTCCGTAAGTGCTCGATCTCATCGCGCCAATCGCCACCGCGCGGGCGGTTGTTCGACCCACCCCATCGTTCAAAGTTGAAGGCAGCGACTTCATCGGTGATCTCGTTGGCGAAGCGATCGATCAAACCATTCAAGTTCTCTTCGGAAAAGACGGTGAGACGATGTGTTTGCCATCGGTCCTGCGCGGCTTGCACGAATTCGGGATCATCAAAGAGCCTATCATACCAGAGCTTACCACGACCGAAGAAACCATTGGTCGTGTTGTCCACTCGGCCATCATAGGAGCCTAACGTTCGATCATAATCCCAGACGGGCCCCATGTGGAGTCTCCCGTCGACTTCGGGCAAGTAGAGATACGTGCTCAGATTGAGACCGTCCACGTTGCGGGTAAAATCCACCATCCAGTAGTGATCGATGAACGAAGGCAGGTCGATGAACGCTTGGTAGCCGGTCTCGACGTCGCGATAGTCGGGTCCATAGAGGGCGTCTTCAAAGGGGGCAAACCACGCCATGATGCTCTCACGTTGTGCGAGGGTGCTGTCATATCCCCGTGGCGAAACAAAGTTGAGGAAGGTGTTGTAGCCGGTGGGAACGTCGTCGCCTCCGCGGTCCGCTCCGGAACTGCCGCCGTAGGGGCCCTGCAGTGTTCGGTTTGGGCCCGGCGTGTGAAAGTTGTAGGGTTCTATTTCGCTGCCATCCGCAGGCATGGGATCCTTGCGCTGACTTTGCAGCATCCAGCCGCCTTCCGTGCCGTCAGCCGAGAGCGAAGGAAAGGCCACGCGATTGCCATCACGTTTGATCTTCTCCATGAAGGTGAACACGCCCATGCGATCCCCGAGATCGAGATCACCACCATCCGTATTGAGAAAGACTTCGACCAACTGTGTCCTGGCGGCGTAGTGCCCCATCTGGCGATAGAGCTCATAGACCAGACTGTTGCGAATCAACGCACGGTCATATCGATAGGGCGCGTAGAGAATCCAATCCGATTCGTCAGGCCAGGCAAATGGAGAAATAGCCGTCTCGCGTTCATGCTCATCCCAGGCCTCGATGGACAGCGATTGCTTGCCTTTCGGCTGATTGGAAGAACTGGAGCCCCGAACGCGGATCCCTGCTCGCGTGAGTATGGGATCCCCCGACCCAAGGCTGGTCTCACGATTCATCATGGCCATCAGGCTATCCTGACGAAACACCTGAGTGATGCCTCCACCGTCTCCCGCCGGAGGATTTCTGGCACGTTTGTTAGACACATCACCAGCGCCAAAGTTCTCGAACACGATGATAGGCAAAGGCGAATCGAAATCTAGTAGCTCGGGACTCAATCGTATCAGGCGCGTTGCTGTGTACTGCGAATCATCTTCACCAGGAACGGCCACCATGGCACGCACTTGAACGCTCGTTTCGATCAGCAGCGGCTTTTCATACATCGGTGAGGCTGCCGTCGGTGGAGAGCCATCGAGCGTGTAGTGAATGCTACCGTTGCTCTCATCGGAAGCGCCGAGCGTGAGCGTCACGGGCTCCTCAATGAAACCACTTTCCTCGGAGAAGAGGACACGGCGTGTGTGAGCGGTCCTCCCGCCCGAGTTTGGCAGACCTGGCGTCGGTGTTCCGAAATAACGCAGGGAATCACGGTCAAACCCACCTCCTCCCGAGACGATCATTTCGGCACTGAAATAAAAATCGGTGTCATCTTTCGCAGCATTCAGCCCATGGATTGCGATCAGATTCTCACCTGACTGAAGTTGCCCGGCACTATCGGTGAGGTCAATTTCTTCGATGATGGGTGTCTCGGTCGACTCCGACGCAAGCGTGAGTTTGTTCAGTGGATCCTCCACATTTCGACGCACGATCTCTTCGCCGTTCAGATAGAGCGCGAACCCATCATCATAAGCGACACGCAACAGAAGACGATCAGATGCCTCTATCTCTTGTGCCAAAGAGAATTCTGTCCGCAAGAATAGTGAAGGACTCTTGTTATCCATTTGCGCCGCCACTTCCTCCACGACTTCAGGATACCCCGCCTCTTCACTGTAGCCGATCGGCAAACGCGCCCGAGTCCATTTGTCATCCGGCTCGAAGCCTAACTGATTCCAGTCATCGGGGAGGGGTGTGAATAACGAGGGGATCAGAACATGAAACATCTGGTCCTCGCCAACCAGCTTCACGACTTTGCCTGTCGTCTGACGGCCGTAGGACACGTCTTGGAACTGTCTGGGATAACTCTCGCCAAGCGAATCGACCGCCACACCCTCACGGACAAGCGCCAGGTAACTGCCCTCACGAGGCAGCTTAAAATTGGTATGGGGCGGGGATTTCCGGTCCTCACCTGAAGCCACCACCACGAGGAAGCCGTTCGCAGGGATGGAGCCACCGAAGAAACTCCATTTCGCCAAATTGTCAGGATCATCCGTCAAACCATAGTCCGCCAGATCGACCGAATCCGTGTCGGGGTTGTGGATTTCGATCCAGTCGTCGCCATCGCTTTTACGGGCGACGATTTCCGAGATGAGCAGCTGGGCAGTCGCACATGGTGCCAGCGCTAGCAGAAGCAAGCCTGTTTTGAATAAGGAGAGCATCTTCACTAGGTTGATGAACCGGCTGGAAGCCGGTTACACGATGAACTACCCACGCCGACGTCTCGCAAGCCCGATCATGACTCCAAGGACTAACAAGATCACTGACGAAGGCTCCGGAATGGCCACCTTATCGGCCCCAAGTGAATAGAGTTCCCTCATGTCGGCATCGGACAGCGCGGAATTCCAAACAGCGAATTCATCAATGGCACCATCAAAAGAAGCGCCATCGGTGGAACGACGTCCCACTAACAAATTCTCTACAGCGGTAAAATCTTTACCCGGCGTGAACGTATTCGTCTGGCCGCCGCCGCCACCCAACGTCCACCCATTCTCATCACCTCCGGCACCCGATGGCTGACCATTGAAGTAGGCTTCAAAGGTTCCGTTGTCGTTGTCGATCACCATCCCGACATGGGTGAAGTCATTACCAACCGAGAATGGATGATTCACTCCCAAGCGGAGATCCCCGCCACCTCCGTCGTAAGCAGCCCGCGCGATGATTACATTGTTCTCAAGAAAGAAGCTCCACCCTACCGTACCCGAGCTTCGGTTTCCCTTGCCCGCGGGGAAGAAGGCGCCGCCCGACGCTTGCCCGGCACTGATCCACATGGAGACGCTCAAGTTTCCCGTGCCGGCCCCGCCTGTGTTGCCGAAGTCGACGAAATTGGCATCATTGCGATCGAAAGCCAGCGCGTCGCCTACCTGGCCAGCCACCGTTGCCAAGGACCCGTTGACGGTGCCCGGCGAACCCAGACCGCCATCGAATGTCGAGTAGACCGCAGGCATCGAGACAGCCGCAAAGCCAACGAAAGGGACTGAAAAGACCGAGAGAGCAACAAGGACAGACTTCACACCCTAAATATTGACGTGGCTGAAGGAATGATTCAATCTCAAGCGGTTGGTAAAATCATTTTACCAAACTCGCAATCAATCCATGCAGCCTGTCGAACGAAAGCCCAGCCTGCCAGCGATGACCATGAGCCGCCTGAAAGCGGGTATCACGGCCGGAGAATGGACGGAACGCTTACCCGCGGAACGCCATCTCGCGGACCAGCTCCAGGTCAGTCGGCCAACGTTGCGCATCGCCCTGCTTCAGCTCAAACAAGAAGGGTGGCTCCGTGGGCAAGGCCGTCGCTGGTGGATCACGCGGAATGAGGCTCAGGGAAGGCCGTCGGATCACATTGCGATGAAGACCGTCGCCTTCCTCAGTCCGCGTGCCTTGCCAACGCTCACCTCGGTCGGCCTCTACCTCTTTGCCGATCTAAACGCACGCCTAGTGCCGTTAGGAGCGACGATTTCATGTGTTCAAGCGCCTGAACCAAACTCACGTCAGTGGGAACATCGGCTAACAGGACTCTACGACGAAGCTCAGGCCGATGCCTGGCTACTCTTCCGTGCGTCGACAGCAACTCAACAATTCTTTGCCCGGCAGGCTCGCCCGGCTCTGCTCATAGGAAATCCCTCGCCCGGGATTGATCTACCCGCCGTCGAGATCGACCTTGGCGCGGTGTCCCACCACGCCGCGATGGCCTTGTTACGGCATAGTCACCACCCGAAAGATCTTCGCCTAGTGATACCCGGGAGCGATCTCGGTGGGCACCAATTGATCACGGACGGCTTTGCCCGGGCGCTTGCTCCCCACCTCACTCAAGATCAAATTGGTCGACAGATCTTTCGCCATCACGAAGACCATTCGGACTTGTTAGGCGGCCTCGCCAACCTCCTCAACGTCAACCCACGCCCGACGGGTTTGATTGTCTTGCGGACCAGCGCTGCTCTTGAGATCCTTGGTCATCTCACCTATCACTTACAGTATCGCCTTCCCAATGATCTTTCCCTTTTATCCTTGGAGGATACCCCATTCATGGCTTCGTCCGTTCCGGAAATCACACGCTATCACTTCGACTATCGTAAGTATTCGACCAAGGTGTTTGACCAGTTGATCAAGGCGCTCTCAGGCATCATGATCAAGAATGAACAGATGCCCATCACCCCAGAAATGATCCCTGCTCAAACCCTCGGCAAAACCCTCTAACAAATAAACCGGCTGGAAGTCGGTGTCACAATGTGATACTGGCTTCCGGCGAAGCATCCAACAGGATTCGTTCGCTAACAAATAGACTCAATCAAACAATTCATGAGAAGCCTTTCTTACATCTTCGTTGCGTTGCTCATCCTCTTCAACGTAGCCGCCAAAGCCCAGCGCCCGAACATACTCTTCTGTATTTCCGACGATCAATCCTACGCACACACGGGTGCCAACGGTGATCCTGTCATCAAGACCCCGGCGTTCGATCGCATCGCCAAGGAAGGCTTGCGGTTTATCCATGCCTTCTGTGACGCACCGACTTGCGGACCTTCACGTAGCGCCATCCTAACAGGTCAACCGATCTGGAGACTTGAAGAAGCGGGCAATATCCACAGCACTTTGCCGGCAAAGTTTGCCACCTACACTGAACTTCTTGAGAAGTCTGGCTACAACATCGGATTCACAGGGAAAGGGTGGAGTCCCGGCAGGCTGGAGCCCGGCGGGCGAACCGTCAATCCAGCCGGCTCGGAGTTCAAAGCCAGCCAGTTGGCTGCACCTCTCAAAGGCATGAGCGGCAAGGACTATGCGGGAAACTTCGAGGAATTTCTCGGCCAAGCGTCCGAGGATCAGCCATTCTGTTTCTGGTTGGGCACGCATGAACCGCACCGAGGTTTCGAGAATGGTGCGGGCATCAAGAGCGGAAAAGATCCCTCCAAGGCCGTGGTCCCGCCAATCTTTCCTGACAATGACATCGTGCGTAGTGATATCCTCGACTACCTCGTGGAGGTCGAGCATTTCGACACCATGGTTGCCCGGGCCATCACCGCCTTGGAGAAGGCCGATCAGCTAGACAACACGATCGTGGTCGTTACCAGCGATCACGGCATGCCATTCCCGCGCGCAAAGGCCAGCCTCTACGATGCAGGATCACGCGTACCGCTGGCGATCCGCTGGCCCAAAGGCATTGCCAACGCTGGGCACAAAGTTGAAGACTTTGTCAACTTGAGTGACCTGGCCCCGACCTTTCTCGAAGCTGCGGGGCTCACACCGCCAGACATGATGACGGCTCGTAGCTTGATGGGTATTCTCAATGGAGACGCAACCGTTAGTCTCGACGCAGCGTTCATCGCGATGGAGCGTCATGATGGATGTCGCAAGGGCGGCAAGGGCTATCCCTGCCGAGCGATCCGAACCAAGGACTATCTCTACATTTACAACTTCGAACCGACACGCTGGCCGTCCGGTTCTCCCGATGCTTCCGTGTGCGCTCGTTCGATTCCCTATGGTGAGATTGATAGTTCCCCCACCAAGACGTTCATGATGAACCATCGCCTCGAACACGGCGTGGCCAGGCTGGCGGAACTCGCCTTTGGCATGCGTCCAGCTGAGGAGCTCTACGATCTAAAGAAAGACCCTCATCAAATGCACAACGTGGCGGGATCCGTGCACATGCTAGACGTTCAGCAAACGCTGCGGAATCGCCTGTTCGATCATTTGAAAGAAACCAAGGATCCACGCGTGATTGGCGGGACCGTTGATTGGGACTATTATCCTTACTACGGCCGCGTCAGCACGAAAGGGTGGACGGTCGATCCCAAACCCAAGCAGTGATCATGCAAACACGTCAATTTCTCCATGCGATGGGTCTCAGCATCTTGTTAGCGTTGACAGCATTGGCTCAAGACGAACTCCTCACAGGTCATCCTCGCGAATCCTACCATGATGTCGCGGACATTGATGCCATGGAGAAGGCCGTGCGCGAACACTTCGCGGCCATGGAACGCTACTCCTTCTCCCGCTCTTGGTGGCAATGGGATCGACTGCGTGCGCGCTTCGTCGATCATGGGCGCAAGGATGTCAATGCCCTGAAGATTCTGCGGGCGGTGTTTCGCGGCCTGATTATGGATCGCCACATCAAGCTGCTGGCAAAGGGTGAGGGTGATTTGCTCTACCTCTTCTACACCAGTTTACGCAGCGGTGAAGCCAAGGAATTTGTCCTCAAGGTCGGCGATCGCACCATGCTTCGGGACATTCACGGAGGTGGTTATCACGGCGGCTGGGGAGGTGCCTCGCGCATGCGCCTCTATCGCGAACTTGCCGAGCAAGGTATGCTCACAGAGGGAGAGCAGGCGCGCTTCCGGGAAATTGTTCACCACAGTCTACGCTCTGAGATCTTGGACTTTCACTACCGTTCCCAGAATGCTGACAATCACACCTTTGGCAACGCCGGAGGCATCGCCATCGCGTTACAAATGTTCCCCGAAGGCATGCCACAGCGAGTCGAAACGCGGGCCTTCATCGATCGTATCTGGAAACACCTAACCGATTTCGGGGATTGGACCGAGTGGAACTACTATCCGTATGGACCGATCTTTCTGCATGGCATGCTCGACATCGCCGAGGCCACCGTGCGCATTGAAACGGAGGCCGAAATGATCAATACCATCGCACAACGTTGCCTCGGCTGGGTGCATGGAGGTGGCGTGCGCGGCAATCCCAACTCCGGCGCTCCTGGGCGCTCCTGGGCGCTCCTGGGCGCTCCGACTACGCTCCCGTCTACGCCAATCCGTGGAATGTCGGCTATTATGATGTCGAAACCTCGGGGCGTGATGCGCACTTCTGGTATCGACTAACACAGCACTACAAGAATCCCGAGTATCTGTGGGCAGCGGAATCGGGTAGGAACGGGACTCGAACCCGCTCCCCCCACACCACCGGCCATACGGAACCGTAGCACGGCGGTTCCGAGATGTTACATTATCCGTTAGGATAATAAACGGAGATCCACTGTTCTTTGATCGAGGGCACTCC
>CALLLI010000186.1 GCA_938082635.1 uncultured Verrucomicrobiales bacterium | reverse complement strand
GATCTTGAAAGTCGAAGGTGTCGTGTTTACAGTCTGTCATAGCTTGGTGTTGGGTTGTGGTTTCGCTAACTCCATGGCTAACAAATTGTTGGCCATTCTCAACACCAAGCTTCTTTAGAGCTTATGAGATTTGCGGGCTAGGGTTCTCGTGCTCCTTGCGGATGTCGTGGTCGATGGCCTCGAGGTAGAAGTTGAGCTTGCCGAGGTATTCCGGCTCGAAGCGGCCGACCTTCAGCTCGATGGCGACCAGGGCGTTGAGCCCGCGTTGGAAGAACAACAGATCGAGAGCGAAGTCCTGGTTGCCCACCTGGATCGAATGCTCGGTGCCGATGAAGCAGAACTCCCGCCCGAGTTCAGTCAGAAATTTGCGTAAGTTTCCTAGTAACCCTTGGTGCAGGTCGGCTTCGGAATGGGTTGAGGAACTCGAGGTTGTAACTGTCTCTGAAGATCTCCGCAGCTTTCGACTGTAATTGTCGCACCGCTGGCGCGACAATTGGAGGACTGAGTACGGCCTGCTTCAAATCGGGCAAGGCGAAGCTGCTGCCCGAGTTCCTTCTTTGTCCAATGCTCCCGGGTAGCCAGTTTCAGGTAGAATTCTCTTTCCTCTGGTGACTTTGCTTGCGCCATCACCAGCATATGATGGCTCCACGGCAATTGTCGTAAAATTGTGTCATCCTCAATAAGTTAGAGCGAGAGAAGCTCATTAGCCTTGGCTGGGTGCGCTTGAGATATGCGGGCTAGGTTGTCGACAACTTTCCGTGTCTAGCCTTTGGCCGCGATCTTGTCGTTCAAGATGCGGCCGATCTCCCAGTAGAGATCCACGAGTTCGGAATTGACCGTGCGCAGGACGCGCTCGCGGCGTTCTTCGATCAGGCGGGCGATGGCCGAGAAGGTGGTTTCAGGTCAGGCTATGGGAAGGTCGTCACTCATGGCTAACGGGAAGGCAGGTTTCTTCGTGGAACTGTGAGCAGTATCCGGTCACCGGCTGGAAGCCGGTGCTATACTACATGTGTTGCTTGGACGAGTTTTAGGTTGGGGTTGACGTCTTCTTCTAGGGTGGAGTAGAGGCCGCGTTGGGCTTTCTGCCAGGCAACGTAGGCGATCATGGCGGCGTTGTCGGTGGTCAACGCAGGTGGGGCGATAAGGAGTGTTAGGCCTGCGTTGTCAGCGCGCTCTTGGAAGGCTTCTCTTAGGTGGGAGTTGCAACTGACGCCGCCACTGACGGTGATCAAGTTTTCACCTAACGACTGAGCTAAGCGGAGGGTCTTCTTGGTGAGGACATCGACGACGGCTTCTTGGAAGGAGGCGCAGAGGTCGGGGCGACAGGCTTCTAACGGGTGTTCGAGTTTGTCTAGGCGGTAGAGGACGGCGGTTTTGAGTCCGCTGAAACTGAAGTCGTGGTCTTCTCTTGAGAGCATGCTGCGTGGGAAGTCGTAGGCTTTGGGATTTCCTTCTTTGGAGAGTTTGTCGATCTCTGGTCCGCCGGGATACTGTAGGCCGATCATCTTGGCGACTTTGTCGAAGGCTTCGCCGGCTGCGTCGTCGCGGGTACTGCCACACAAGTGATAGTCGCCAAATCCACGGAGGTGAATGAGCATGGTGTGACCGCCACTGACCACGAGGGCGACGCAGGGGCAAATGCCGTCTGGCTGACTCATGAAGGGCGAGAGGAGGTGGCCTTCCATGTGGTTCACGGAGACAAAGGGCTTCTTGTGCGCGAGCGCGAGTGCCTTGGCGGTGGTGTTTCCGGTGAGGAGGGCTCCGGCTAGGCCAGGGCCTGCGGTGGCGGCAAAGACGTCGATTTCTGGGAGGCTGACCCCGGCGACTTCGAGCGTCTTGAGCAGCACCGGCCGCATCTTGAGGAGGTGATTCCGCGAAGCTACCTCGGGGACGACACCACCGTAGGCGCGGTGGAGGTCGATCTGGGTGGCGATCTCACTGGCGAGGACGTTACCGTCATTATCTAACACTGCGGCGGCGGTTTCGTCGCAGCTGGTCTCGATGGCGAGCGTGATCATGTTAGCCTTGGTTGAGGAGCGCGAGCAGGCCGGCGGGTTGATCGAGGATGTGTTGGGCACCAGCTTCGCGAAGTTCGGTTACGGGCCGGAATCCCCAGGAGACGCCGACGACGTGCATGTTCGCATTCACGCCGGTTTGCATGTCGACATCGCTATCGCCGACGAACCAGCAGTCTTTCGCTAAGATGCCTAGCTTCTCTGCCATGGCGAGGGCTCCGGCAGGGTCGGGCTTGGAGGGAACATGGTCTAACTGACCGGCGACACCATCCCAAGTCCATTGAGGAAAGAGTTTATCTACACATTGTTGTGTGAAGCTGTCCGGCTTGTTGGAGACGACTCCGAGTGCGATGCCTTGTGTCTGGAGCGCATCGAGGAGGTCGGCGATGCCGGGAAAGGGTTTTGAGAGATGCCAACGCTGGGCATAACTTGCGCGGTAGCGGGCGAGGTAGGCTCCTAGTGCGGACTGATCGTTGTGTAAATGTGTGGGGAGGGATCGTTTGACGAGTGCCATGATGCCATCGCCGATGAAGAAGCGGAAGTCATCAAGGCCATGCGTGGGCAAGTCATCTTCGCGGAGAATGGCATTCATGGATTCCGCGAGGTCACCGAGGGAATCGAGCAAGGTGCCGTCGAGGTCGAAGAGCACGGCTTGGCGAGGTTTCTGCATGCTTTATAGGAAGCCGCGCTGCGCTGATGCGCAAGCCGCTTGGTGTGTGTGGAAAGGGTTCGCTATCTGGAGGGCGACTGGCACTCTCCGGGCATGGGAAGGAAACCGGCGCTAGGATTTATCTTCATCACTTTGGTGCTGGATATCCTAGGCATCGGTCTCATCGTTCCGATCCTTCCGAAGCTGATTGAGAACATGCAGGGCGGCACCTTATCCGAGGGCGCCATGACTTACGGGTTTCTGGCAGCGTTATATGCCTTCATGCAGTTTCTCTGTGCGCCGCTTCTAGGGAGTTTGTCAGACCGCTTTGGGAGACGTCCGGTGATTCTCGTGTCGTTGTTAGGAGGTGGGCTCGATTACTTTTTGCTTGCCTATGCGCCTGATCTCACTTGGTTTGTGATCGGAAGGATCATTTCCGGAGTCACGGGGGCGAATTTCGCGGCAGCGACGGCTTACATTGCCGACGTGAGCCCGCCAGAGAAACGAGCCGCGAACTTTGGTTTGGTCGGAGCTGCCTTTGGGTTAGGGTTTGTGATAGGGCCTGCCGTTGGTGGTTGGTTAGGCCATTACAGTCTTCGTTTGCCCTTCATTGTTGCCGGTTGTCTCACGTTGCTCAATTGGCTCTACGGTCTCTTTGTGCTTCCCGAGTCGCTGAAACCTGAGAATCTGCGAGGGTTTTCTTGGAAACGGGCCAATCCTGTGGGTGCTCTCTTGGCATTACGACAATACCCAATGGTGCTGGGACTTTCGTGGTCATTCTTTCTCATCAATCTAGCCCACCAGGTTTTCCCGGCAACTTGGGTACTTTATACGGGGTTCCGTTTCGGGTGGGACCCTCGCCAAGTCGGCATGTCACTTGCCTTCGTCGGTGTTATGGCGGCGATCGTTCAAGGTGGGTTGACCCGAAAGGTCATTCCGAAGTTTGGCGAGCAACGTACTGCTTTGTTAGGACTTGCGGTGAGTGTGTTCAGTTATATCGCCTATGGCTTTGCCTCCCAGGGGTGGATGGTTTATGCGATCATCATTTGGGGATCGCTCGGCGGCCTGGCCACGCCAGCCATTCAAGGCATTGTTTCCCAACAAGTGGGCGATGACGAGCAGGGTGGCGTTCAGGGCTCGCTTTCTAGTTTGGCGAGCGTCGCGGGGATCCTGGGCCCGCCTGTGGCCACGGGATTGTTCGGCTACTTTGTGGGTGCGCAGGCTCCCTTTCTTCTTCCAGGAGCGGCGTTCTTCTGTGCTTCGATCATTGTAGTGGTTGCTATGTTTCTGATGCAACGGGCGTTCCATCGGGTTTCCGAGGACACTTCTGACGGGTGAATGTCATATCGAAGAATCTTTAAACAAATGCCTTGCCCTCGATCCAAAGGTGGGTATTTCTACCTAAGTAGCCCTCGTGAGTGGCTACACAGAGACAGCCCGATTGGTATTTCTGATCTGTAGGTTTATGGGGGTTTTCCTACAGAATCATCAATCGGGCTGTCTTATTTATTTCCCTAGGTCCTGATGGTTTGGATGGGCGTAACTCTTGCTTAAAGGAACGAGCTATTCTAGGAATCGACCTCGCCCATGGCCGCTCCCACGTTTCTCTTCAGCTTCGACTTCGATGGTACTCTGGTTGATGAGCCTCCTCATCCTGCCATTAATCCAGGATTGAATAGCTTTCTGGAATCTGTACAAACTCAAGGCGGCGTCTGGGCGGTGAATACCGGGCGCACGTTGTTTCAGGCGCTTGATGGCATTTCTGAACATAAGATTCGCCCCGTGCCGGACTTCATCATGGCGAAGGAACGCGAGCTCTACGCGCCGACGCAGTTTAATCGTTGGGTGGATGTGGGAGATTGGAACAAACGTTGCCAGAAAGAACACAAGCGGTTCCTCAAGACGCATCGCAAGCTGTTTAAACGCGTGCGAGCCTATCTTGAGACAGAGACAAATGCTCAGTGGATGGAAGGTATGGAGGAAACACCCGGAGTGATCGCGACGTCTGAAGAAGAAATGGGGAAAGTGTGTGCCTACATTGAGGAGGAGACTCGGAATGATGACGTCCTGTCTTACGAGCGCAACTCGATCTATCTGAGGTTCTCACATACGGCTTATCACAAGGGCTCAGTCCTTCAGGAGTTGGCTCGGCATCTAGATGTGCCGCGCGAGAAGATTTGCGTGGCGGGCGATAACCACAATGATCTCTCTATGCTCTGCCCCACTGTGGCCGGGTTCCGCGTTTGCCCGAGCAATGCGATTCCTGAAGTGCAAGCGGTGGTGAGTGGTTCGCCGGGTGGTGTTGTTGGCAATGGGCGCGCTAGCTTTGGCGTTCTTGAGGGGATCCAACGTCTGCTCAGTGCGGAACCTGAAGGGCAACCAGCCCCGTGAATAAGAAGGCTTGTCGAGTTCTAGCAGACGCCTTTCCGGGTCGCTGGAATCGTGAGTATTGCTATTGGAAACTACGCACGGACCCACTGTATCCAGCGGCGACGGCAGCTTTGTTAGATGTGGATGATGGCGAGGTACCGCTTCTCGATATCGGCTGTGGCCTAGGACTCTTCGCGAGGTATCTCAGGCAGGCTGGTTTCAGGGCGCCTATTCACGGAATCGACTACGACGCGAGGAAGATTCGTGCTGCCAAGGCCATCAGTGAACGCGCAGATGGTGAAATGCTAGAGTTTCGCGAAGGCGATGTGCGCGAGACTTTGCCCAATTTCGCCGGGCATTTGTCGATCCTCGATGTCTTGCAGTATTTGACTGGGGAACAGCAGCAGGACTTGCTTCAGCAAATGGCAGCCTCGGTCGCGCCGAACGGTTGTTTGATCATCCGCAGTGGCCTAGCAGAACCCACGTGGCGCTTCCGGATTACGCGGGTGGCGGATTGGTTTGCTCACGGCTGCTTCTGGATGAAAGGCCGGCCGATGAACTATCCGGAGAAAGAGGGGACGGAACGGTTTCTCCGTGATGCGGGGTTGGTGGGGACGTTCACACCACTGTGGGGGAAGACGCCGTTTAACAACTACCTTGGGGTGTTTCGGAGAGCGGTGGCTGGGCGAGTGGGTGGTGGGCAATCGCGGGCACAGCGCTAGGCGGAGACCTGTCTAGCAGACAATGGATTCGGCCGGGACAAGTCCCTGACGAGTCACGCGTGCTCTAAGAAAAGCGGTGCTTTCTTGAGGCGTCCCGCTAAAAGGGGATGTCATCTTCTTCGGCGTCGTCTTGCAGCGGGCCGGAACCTGTGGCCGGAGGAGGTGAGGCAGCTGCCTGCTGAGGCTGTTGCGGGGCGAAGCGTTGGGACGAACCTGCGTCTCCATCTTCTCCGCCACCCATCGGGCCTTCGCCCTGGCCGCGGCTTCCTAGAAATTGACAAACTTCACCTACGACGCTGAGCTTGGAGCGTTTCTTTCCGGTTTCCTTGTCGTCCCATTGATCAAGCTTGAGACGTCCCTCGACATAGACCGAGCGGCCTTTCTCGAGATACTTCGCCACAGTTTCCGCCTGGACACCCCAGAAGGTGATGTCGATGTAGGTGACCTCCTCGCGGAGATCGTTGTCCACTTTGTAGCGCCGGTTGCAAGCCAAGCCTACTTCAGTCACAGCCGTTTGTTTAGGTGTGTAGCGGAGCTCGGGATCTCTGGTGAGATTCCCGATGAGGATGACTTTATTTACCGAGGCCATGAGTGGATGGCCCTGCGCTAGGCAGCGAGGACCTGATAATGTTGGACGTGCACCTCGTCATTCAGCGTGAGCGCACTCCGGATCTTCTCCACAGACGAGGGCTCTGCCTCGAAGAAGTAGTTCACGTAGAATCCGCCCTGAATCTTGTTCGAGGGGTAGGCAAAGTCCTTGCGGCCGAGACGGTCGATTTGCTGGAGCTTGCCGCCCTCAGCTTCGATCGTTGCACCCACACGGCTGACCATCTTATCGATGCTCTCTTCTTTGCCAATGGTGTTGAGAATGATGACGCCTTCGTATTTCCGTTTCATATAGGGTCTTGCTCTTGCGAAAGTCGGCCATCCTAGACACGCATCCTCGAACTGTAAAGGTGCAAATAAATAGGCGACTCGGAACGTCCAAACTTCAGGATTTCCCAATTCGGGCTCCCGTGTTACATCCTTCCCATGATCATGAAACGACCTTTCTCTATAATCTGTGCCTCGTTGCTTCTTTCGTTGTCCAGCTGGGCGGCCGATACCCTGGTCTTGGAGGGCAAGGAAGGCCCTGGCAAGGGGAAGCGCGTGGTTCTCATCTCGGGCGATGAGGAATACCGCTCCGAGGAGGCGCTCCCGATGCTGGGCAAGATTCTTAGTCAGCATCACGGTTTCCACTGCACGGTGGTGTTCGCCTGGGATGAGGAGGGGAAATACATCGACTCTAACAATCAACAGGGGCTGCGAGGTCTGGCGGCTCTCGATGACGCGGATCTGATGATCATCGCGACGCGCTTCCGCCAGCCGAGTGCGGAAGAGGCCGTTCATGTGACGAATTTCCTCAACGCTGGCAAGCCGGTGATCGGTCTTCGCACAGCGACCCATGCCTTCAATGGCAAAGGCGACTTCGGTGGCCTGAAGTATGGTGAGTTTGGTAGGAAGATCCTGGGCGAGCAGTGGGTCAATCACCATGGCGGACACAAGCGCGAAGGCGCTCTCGGTGTGATCGAGAAGGATCAGGCTAGCCATGCCATCCTCAATAGCGTGAAGGAGGTCTTTGGGCCGTCGGATGTTTACGGGGTTATTCACCTCACTGACGAAGACACCATTCTCATGAGCGGCGCGGTGACGGAGACGCTCGATCCCAAGTCTAAGCCTGTCGCTGGCAAGAAGAACGATCCCATGCAACCGCTCGCGTGGTTGCATCCTTACACGGCTCCTAACGGAATGGCGAAAGGGCTTTCGTTCTGCACGACGATGGGTGCGTCAGTCGATCTCGTGAACGAAGATCTCCGCCGGTTGGTGGTCAATGCGGCCTTTCATTTGACCAAGATGCACGTGCCTGAAAAGGCGAACGTGGACTACGTGGATCCCTTCTATCCAAGCTTCTACGGATTCATCCGAGTAGAAGGTTACTGGAAAGATCATGATCTCCAGCCGGAAGATTTCGGCTTGGGCAAGACCCCTGTGATGCCTGATCCAAAGGGTACTCCACAGTGGCTTTTCCGTCCGTTGAAGAAGTAGAGTAGGTCAAAGAATCGACCACGGAAGGCACTGAACATACGGAAAGAGAGGGGTTGTTGATTGTCACGACATCGTCACTTCGGGCGACCGGCGGACCTGGAGAACTGTGCGTAGTCTTAAGCTGTAAATAAGACTAAGATAATGAGACGAGAAACAACCCAGTCGAGCGGATCTCGGCTATTGCAGCCCCTTAGAGAAGTGGGCTTAACAGAGAAGACCCAATGTTGGGACATCGACGATATTCAAGCAGCGCTTCGCGAGGCTTACATCACTGGAGTCCCCGTGGAATCCCTCTACGGAACCGGAAGCGCGCCTGCCGAGGGCCGCATCGTGAAGCCAGTAGCTGCTCCCAAGCCAGTTTACTCCAGGGATAACTAAACCCCAATTTCCATAGTCGACATCGGGCTGGGAGCCGTAATGGTTCGGCATGACCGCAGACGACATCGCGCTCGCCGAGACCGATAATGAGAAACGGACGAACTTCCTCGCCTACCCGGCGTCGACGCTCAGCCCGAAGATCGTCCCTACGGATTTGACGTCGTTCAAGTCGCGCGGGGCGACGAAGATCCAGAAGGCGCTTCGCCAGCAACTGACCGAGTTGCAGGAGCAGTATCACCGCGTCATCGACGAGTTTAATTGGAACAAGCTCGTCTACGAAGCGCAGTTTAGCTTCGAGCCCATTCTCGGCGAGACCTATCATCTTTATCAGGTGAAGGACGTGTTGAGGCTCTCCATGATTGGCCCAGGAGAATGGTCACACAAGTTTCTCGGCAGTTTCCGGCTGGATTCGGACGGACGTTGGAACGTAATCGAGGTGGCGGAAGGTTTTGACCTCAAGGCCTATCTCGCAGAGTGTGAGGAACTATGACGGCAAAGATCTTTTCGTTTCTGCTCCCCTTGTTCCTGGTAACTCATTGGGCGCACGCTCAAGACATCGTCGCGCATCGCGGTGCCTCGCACATGGCTCCTGAGAATACGCTTGCTGCGTTTCACCTTGCCTGGAAGGAAGGGGCTGACGCCATAGAGGGCGATTTCCGCTTAACGAAAGACGGCCACATTGTCTGTGTCCATGACGAGGACTTCAAGCGAACGGCAAACCTCCCACGACGCGTGCAGACGCTTACCCTAGCCGAAGTGCAGAAGCTTGATGCCGGTTCGTGGAAAGGTCCGCAGTTCAAAGGGGAGCTCGTTCCTACACTGGATGATGTCTTAGCAATCGTCCCCAAAGACAAACGTCTCTTTCTGGAGATCAAGTGTGGCCCGGAAATCATCCCGGCACTGAAAAAGAGTGCGCTCAAGCCGGATCAAGTTGTCTTCATATGTTTTAGTAAAGACGTCATTGCTCAATGCCGTCAGCACTTTCCTGATTTCAAAGCTCATTGGCTCACGAGTTATACGGAAGATATTCTCGGGCGTGTAGAGCCGAGCTCTAAAGATGTCTTCAAGACCCTCGCGGAAACAAAATCTAGTGGCCTAGATATCAATGCGAACACAGACCGAGTGACTGCTGAAGTCGTCAAGCAATTGCGAGAGGGTGGCTACGAGTTTCACTGTTGGACCGTGGATGACGTCGCTACGGCTAAACATTTTCGCCAACTCGGCGTGGATTCTATCACGACCAATCGGCCGGGGTGGCTGCGGACGCAATTGACTGAGAAGGGGTAAGCGATGTGATTCCCGACCATCCAAGGGGTTATCCGTCGACGATTGCTTATCAATTATCGGGCCGATGCTGACGCTGTTAGGAAACTAATTCCGGTGGGCATGGAATTGGCCTTGAGCGAAGGGTATGCGATTGTCGGCATTTGCCTTATTCGGCTAGGGCGCATCGTTCCTGTCGGGTTACCTCGGTGGTTTCCGTGTTTGGCGAGTGAGAATGCCGCTCACCGGATCGCGGTCGTTTGTGATGGGCAGAGTGCCGTCTTCATCCCGCGCCGAGACACTTCGTCGCGCCTCAATCACTTGGTGGGCGGGCGTTTGTTTCCTGGGGAGCACGGGCTAGCAATCTTTGAAGTTTACCAAGAGAACGGTGCTTTTAGGATTGCTGTGCAGTCCAAAGATAACGAAACTTCAATCGGTGTTAGCGGGAACATTGTCGATCACTGGCCCGAGGATTCCTGCTTTCCCGATCTTGAAACGGCGTTTGATTTCTTCAGGGAGGCTTCGTTAGGGTACTCGGTCACGTGTCGACCGTGAAGTTACGACGGCGTGGTGCTCGACCTGCCGAGCTGGTCGGTTCAGCCGTTTGAGATTGATCAGCTGGCTTCGTCTCACTTCGAGGATACCAAGAAGTTTCCTGGCGGAAGCTTACAGCTCGATCACACACTCTTCATGCAGGACCAAGAGCACCGGTGGCTTGGTGCGCCTTCATGGCAGGAAACGAGTGCTGTTTGCGAAACCGGCTCCTGATTAAGTCTCCGCGTCTCGGCGTAAGATTTCCAAAGCCTTGGCTGCGGAGAGCCACTAACTGAGAAGCAGCGATGAGATTCCTAATGATTCGCTGTGTTATTTATCGGGAGTTAATTCCAAGTCCGGATGCTATTTCCTGATCGCAAGTCAGACCCTGAGAATGTATTCGAGCGGGCCGCGTTCGTTGCGGCCTTTGCCTTTCGGGTCGATCCCTGACAAACGTAGCGCGGTGGCGTAGACACTCCCATGGTTCGGGATCGACGACTTGGGATGTTGCTTCTTGTCCGGCAGCAGTTTGCCGGAGACGGGATTAAAGTGAGGATCGAGTGAACCATCGGGCATGAGAGGGACGGCGTGGAGGGTCTTCTCGCCTACGGCCCCGTACTGACGATTGCCTTGCACCTTGCCACCCATGAAGGCGCAGGAGGTGACCTGCCAATGGGCGCAGATATCTTGACCACTGATCTTCGTTTGTTTCATTTCCTCCGAGGTCTCTTGCTTCAGGATGCCTTGCACATCGCCATGGATGGAACGGCCAAATTCTGAGGTGAGGACGATGTTGGTGAGATCGTAGTAGGATTGCCCAGAATTTGCGTACTCGGTGTTCTTTAGGCGGGCGACAAAGGGCTTTAGCGGATTCCACAGGTCTTGCTGAATCATCTTCGTCTGATCGGGCATGCCAATGGGCGTGCCATCGTCTTTCCAGAGTCTCTTTCTGGAATAGTGTGAGTCAAATCGACGCACATCACGAGACTCAATGAAGAAGGCACAGGAAAGCCCGGCACGCATCATCTCGAAAGACATCATCGCTTGAACGTTATTGTTAGGCGAAAACTTACTTCGGGCCTTGTTACCATTGACGCTGCGGTAGGTGATCAGCTCATCCTCCGGCTTGACTGAGAACTCTTCGCGGAGCGCGGGATCGGCAAAGAGACCTTCCAGCTGCTGCTTGTCCATCGAGCTGCCGCCTGCCACCAGCTGTTTGTAAATTTGGCGTGCTGAGTGGTAACTGCGCACGGCCTCCAAGTTCTCGTCCTTGAGGAAATCGCGGTGGGCGTTGTCGAGAAATGTGTCGATCTTCTTTGCGACGGAGTCACTGGAATCTGCGTGCATTTGTAAGAGCAGCCGCTTCAACTTGTTTGGCGTGCCCGCATAGATCGTATGCGCATGGACGGGTCCAAGGGCATGATAGTACCCTCGCCGACCCGTGTACTGAACTTCGTTCAGTTCGCCATCGGAGAGCCACCGATGCCACGATAGACTTGGAAGTGCGTAGGACTGTCCATACGCTTCGGAAAAGGCCTGCATGACGGAGCGTTCGTCCTCTTCTCGTTCTTCTGTCTGTCGATACCTGTAGGAACCCATGTGCACCCGAAGGCGATCACTCGAATGACCGGAACCAGTCTGCATGGAACTCAGTACGGCCATGTCGGCGAACAAGTCCTTGCCCGGCTCGGCGAGATACCCATAGCGGATATTGCCTTTTTGGTAGATGCCGTAGCCTTCTTCGCCCCATTTGAGCACGCGATACCGCTCCGCGCTGATGTCTTCTAACCGTTCGACGACATTGTTCCCCGTCATCAAAGGGTTGAACATATCATAACCACACCAACCACCTTCCAAATACCAATAGACGAGGAAATGGGGATTCTCGTTGGACTTCACGGCACCCGCAGCAAGTGCGTCAGTTTTACTTTCGTTAGGTAGTCCGTAGGCGTTGAAGTGATTTAGGAAATCGACACAGGTCAGGGCAGCAGCGCCTCCAGAGAGCCGTCGCATGAATTGCCGTCGAGTAGACGGCCGAAGACTCGGTGAATCTTCGACAGCGTGGATGGATGGATCAATCTGGCAGGGTCTACTCATGGACTTCCAGGTATTCGGGTGAGGTTACCAAGGTACGGATGAGAGTGCGAATCTTAAAATCATTCGCGTGAACGGCATCCCAAACACGCTTATACAAAGCCCGTTCATCCTGACGGTAGCGCATTTGTCGTCCAAAGTAGAAGGTGAAGTGCGTATCAATCATGGTGCGAATGAAGCGCTCCTTTTTCACCGCTTGGGTGGCAAAGGCCTGCATGCCGGCGCCTTTGAAAGGGTAATCGCTGACCAAGCCATGGTCGCTAGCATCGATGGCCTTTCCTTTGTCATCCTTCTTGCGAAACTTGCCCATATCCGTCCAGTAGTTGCGTTGATGTGCTAGTGGGGTGAGGATTTTGTGACAACTGTAGCAAGTGGATTGCGGATCGGTCGTGCCTTCAGCGGTCGTGCCTTCACGCTGCTCGACAATCTCGGGCGGGACTTCGTAGATATAGCCGAGAAAGAGCATGCTGACTTGCGCGGCGTAGTTGTAGTGCGGCAATCCGGGTTTCCCATCGATGAATCCTGGTGTGGTGAGCACACCCGTTTGGCCGTGATGTTTCGGGCGATCCGATTTCTCGAAGGCTGCATTGACGGTGTAGTCTGCGGTTAGGATTTCTTGGAATGGCCGATCATTTAGCGCAATGTAGGACCAAAGACGGGCAGGTTCGTCTTGAAGCTTCGTTCCTTGACTCTCCAGATAGAGACGAATGCGATGATAGTAGAACTGCTCAAATTCTTTCGAAACCAGGTAGTGATCGGTCATCGATTCCAAACTCTCTCCTGAGTCTAGCAAGGCCAGATCTTTGGCGCTAGGCGGGCGACCGACGAGATCCAAGGCCAGTTTGACGAGTTGCAATCGCGCTTTCTCGTTCGCATCGCTCACCGTGGCCACAGCCGGTGGACGGGTGAAGAGGAAATCGGGATGTCGCATCAGTGCCCGCCCCAAAGCTTGCCACATCAAATGCTTGGCGCTCAATTGAGGAAGAGTGAAGGCGAGCCGAGCGTCGGAGGGATGATAGGAAACTGGAGGGCCCTCCAGTTGCGTCCATTCGTAATCCAAGGCGGCTCGATGGGTGGTGTAACTGGCCGAGGCGTCCAAGGTGATTTGACCTCCAGTGTGGCCCCGAGGCGGAAAGACTAGCTGAGTGATGGGCGAAGACTGGTAGGCATGAACAGATACGGGGACGCGGGCTTCTTGTCCCCGTTTTCCAGCGTAGGAAATTTCAATGGTGCAACTTTCGCGCTTTTTAGTGTAAGTGCTAGGATGGTATTGTAAGAAGAGTTCTCCCTTGGTCTTTCCCTCGTCCGATAGTGTGTTCCCTTTCTGATTGTAGGCGCCAAAGCTCTTTGATTTGAAGTCGTCCCAGAGTTCGTTTCCTGCTGCCGCTCGGCTGTTGATGGTAAAACGATCCGAGGCACTCACAAAGGTCAGCGCTCCCACGGTCACGAGATCGGTGGTGCCACCATTCCTGATCTCGACAAAGTCATGATGACGAAAGAAGAAGGAGGCATCAGGTGAGAAGAAGGGACGCGTGTCATCGCTGCAGTTGTAGTAGAATTCCGCCTGACCTTCCGGAGGGAGTGCCGGAGCCGCCGGAACCACATGATGCGCGTGTCCAGCGCCTATCACTTCTACGAAAACATCCTTCGACCGGCGATGACCTTGCCGCCAGAGCACATCGACCCAGTAGTCTGCGTTGTCGGCTGAAAGCGAGACTACGATGGTACCCTCTCCTTCGTCTTCTAAACTAACGAACCCGCCTTTGTCTGCCAATTCCCATGCTCCCAGTGCCTGCACTTGTGGGGTGTTTGCCTCGATGATGGTTTGCTTCCCTGTTTTACCATGGGTCAGAGCCACGCCCGCAAAGGATACTTGATCTACGGACTCCGGGCTTCTCACGATCAGTTGGGCTTCCTCGATTTGGAATGGCACGTCAAGCCTCTGCACCTGGCGACCACCGTCATCAAACGCTTTGCCTCCAGATTGGTCCAGAAGCGCCTGATAGTAGCCAGCCGATGGAGCCCCTTGCACGGGGATCCGCACGGTTTCCACTTTCTCCAGTGCGGTTCTCGGATCAGAAACCTTCAATTGGAAGACCAAGTCATAGTCCCCCTGAGCGAGGGTGCGTTGTTCCGATTGGAGGCTCTCGAACAGCGCGATGGTTTCCGCGATCTCGTCCTTGGAGGGGGCTCGAAAGAGAATTTTTTGATAGAGTCGTGTGATCTCATTCCGGTAATTCCGACGCACCGTTGCCGAGTCGGAGAGCGTCGGCAGGTCTATCGGATGATCTGCAAAGGGTCCGGTTCGCGTGGTGTAAGAGCGCGCGTTTACTTCGCGGGCCATTAGGTCGAGAGCGGTGAGGAAACTCGACGACGGCTGACTCGATTCGTTGAAGCGGGTTTTGAAATCTGCGCCCCCAAAGAGGGCGACATTCTCCTCAAAACGATCCTTTCCTTCGCGAACCCACTGATCATTGAAGATCGTCTCAACTTTTCCACGCAACTGGTGGTAGGTGAGGAACTGACTGTCTCGCCTCGCGTGTGATTGTCCCACATAGGGCTCTAGCAAGGCATCTGGAAAGCGTTCGTCTGCGCCGTCAGGAGATCTGTTAGAACTGTTGAGTGTGGTTAGGAATTCAGAGAGCACGCTCACTTGGTCGTCATCCCAAGATGCTGCGTGCTTGCCTTTGGGCATGCGTCGTTTCGGATTCGCTGCGGTGACGCGTCCTAACAACGTGTCGGGTCCTTCCGTTTTTAGATAGCCCGCTTGCCTGAGCATGGCGAAATCTTCCTTGGTTTGTCCAAAGAAGACTAGATCTGACGTTCCCTCGGAATCATGGCAGGCCACGCAGCTCTCGCTCATGGGTAGCTTCTGACTGAGAAGAGGATAGATCTCAGAGGTGAAGCGTGCGAAGAGTGGATGTTCTTCGTCGCCATGGCTTGGGACAATCAAGAGTGCGATCCATAGCACAAGAACTCGGCAGGTTATCGTCACTTGGAATTTAACCAACCGCGAGTCTCCTGGTTGCAGTGATTGCGTCGTCTCGAATGCCTGGTCGAGACGATTTCGACAGCGCAACGATCGTTCTCCTTCAGGCAGGTGACCGTCGATGCCATTCAAGAGGCGGGGGAGGCTTTCTTTGGATCAGCCACGTGGCGAGGCAAACGCTGTTTACGCGTTCCGCACGTTGGCGATCCTGCCGATTTCCCCCTTGACCCATTCACTTTGTAAGGCAAAGTAGGGGCCATGAATGATTCCGACAAAGCCCTTGAACACCTCCAGGTGATCCGAGGGCTCATGGAGAAGGCGACTGTCTACCGGGCGGTCAGTGTGCCCACGGCAATCATCGGTGGCCTCGTAGCGCTTATCACATCAGCAATGTTCTATGTGCGAAATGAACAATTCGACACGGCGACGACTGTCTCCATTTGGTTAGGCGTGGCCTTCTTGGTCAACGGGATTCATCACGGGTTGATTTGGAAGACGGCACAGAAGGAAGGGGAGCCCTATTTGTCCTCAGGTTTGAGAATGGCTCTGAAGGCACTGATACCGCCCATGTTTGTCGGCGGTGTGTTTGGGTTAGCCTTGGCCTACGGTCCGGCAGCCGACCTGGTGGCGACTACGCTAGTGTGGATCACTTTCTATGGTCTCGCGCTCATGGCGACGAGTGGTTTTAGTCCCCGGTCGTTGCGCGTTCTTGGGCTGGCTTTCACGCTCGTGGGCAGTCTCCTGCTAGGGCTACACTGGGTGGACGGTGCAAATATCATGGCTTTCATCAGTCCCCAACGCACGGCTGCCATTCTCATGGGAATGACTTTGGGCCTGTTCCACCTTGTCTATGCAGGTTACACCCGTTCTCAACAGCGGAACTCGTTACTGGAGGCTTAACGGGCTCTTAGTCTAATGATAGATTTCTCCAAGATCGACAAGACCATCCATGAAAAGGGACGGCTCTCGATCATGACACTCCTCGCCAGTCGCGTGGAGTGGGGATTCCAAGATCTCAAGGCCGATCTCCAGATGAGTGACGGCAACTTGATCACGCATCTTCGCAGCCTGACGGTGAAGGGTTACGTCGCCACCTACAAAGACACGGAGGTGAAGCGTCGTTCGTTGTATGCCATCACCCCTCAAGGGAAGAAGGCCTTTCAAGAGTATCTGCAGATCCTCGAAGCCATCGTGCAGCAGGTTAAGAACGACTAATAGCACCATGGATCAGTATCTACGAGCCCCCTCCCGAACGTAATACTTTGTAAGACAAAGCTTTCCACTCCCCAAACCGAACACCACCTACCTACCACCATGAACATCATTTTAGCGAAACACTATGGCATGTGCTTTGGCGTCCGCGATGCCTTGAAGGCGACCAAAGCTGCAGCCTCCAGTGGGCCAACCACAATTCTCGGACAGCTTGTCCATAACGAGGTTGTCACGAGGCAACTCGATCAGTTAGGCGTCGAGCGGGGCCATTTGCGCGACCTTGGGAGTGCCGAAACACCACAGGTAGTCATTACGGCGCATGGGGCCGCCGATCGTGAGCGCGCCGCCTGGAAAGAGAATGGGTTTCGCGTCACTGACACGACGTGTCCTCTCGTAAAGAAGGCGCACAATGCGCTGGCGCGCCTCGTCCTATCAGACTATCACCCCGTCGTGATCGGTAAGGCGGATCATGTCGAGGTACTGGGCCTAACGGGTGATTTCCCAGAGGCGGATGTGGTGCTGAGTGAAGCGGACATCGATCTGCTTGTGCCACGCGCGAAGATGGGCGTCGTTTCCCAGACCACGCAACCTACCGCTCTAGTGGCACAGTTAGTCGATCGCCTCAGAGCTCGTTTTCCAGACAGTGAGATCAAGTTTATCGACACGGTGTGCCAGCCGACTAAGGATCGCCAATCCGCCTTGCGCGATCTTTGCTGTCAGGTTGAAGTCGTCATCGCAGTTGGGGGCACCAACAGCAACAACACGCACCAACTCGTGAAGACTTCGCAATCGTTTGGTGTGAGGGCCTACCGCGTGGGCACGGCCGCTGACCTGCGTGACGAGTGGTTCGACGGGGTGGAAACCGTTGGCGTGACTGCGGGGACGTCGACTTTGCACGAGACGGTTCAGGAGGTCTATGAAGCGCTTCAGCTACGCGAGGAAGAACTCGCTTGTGCCTAGGTCTATGCAAACCGAGTGGTAGAAGATCCTTCAAGTTGGGGTATAGTGTTCGTCCCCCCCCCCTATGAAATGGTTCTTCGTTCTCAGTATATTTCTGTTCTGCACTCTCGGCCTTTTCGCCCAGGACTTGGTGATTTCCGAGTTCATGGCGGCCAATGCCAATGGCCTAAACGATGAGGATGGGGATAGCACGGACTGGATTGAGGTCCTTAATGTGTCTTCTGCTAGTGTAGACCTCACAGGCTGGTCGCTGACGGATGATCCGTTGCAGCTTGCGAAGTGGACGTTTCCTTCAGTGAGCCTGGGTGCCAATCAACGTGTCTTGGTTTTTGCTTCGGACAAGGATCGGCGGGATCCTGCGAGCGAGCTTCATGCGAACTTCAAGCTGAAGGCGAGTGGAGATTATCTCGCATTGGTGCGACCGGATGGTACGACAGTCGAGCATGGCTACATGCCGACCTATCCCGCGCAGTTTGAGGATACCTCGTATGGTCTCGGCGAGTTGGGCGGGCAAGCGGTTCTCATCGAGGATGATACGGTTGTTCGCTACACGTTCCCCGGCAATGATACTAACGATGTCTACATCGGTGGGGCACTCAATCCCGGGACCTCGTGGATTCACCCAAGCTTTGGTGATGCTGGATGGGACAGCGGCCCGCTGGGGATTGGGTATGCCACAGGGAACCCAGATCCCTATAACCCATTTATTCAAACGGATGTGCAAGGAAGCATGTCAGGAGGGGCGATTGGCATCTACATGCGATCAAGTTTCACTCTTGCCAACGCCACGGATGTCAGTGACCTCACGCTCCGAATCCGGCATGACGATGGCTTTGTGGCTTACTTAAATGGGAACCCCGTTCCTGTGGCTAGTGCGAATGCGCCGACCGATGCTACCGGGCTCGCCTATAACTCTGCTGGCGTGAATCACCCCGACGGTGAAGCCATTGCCATTCGGGAGTTCGTGCTCAGCCCTTCCGATTACTCGCTCAATTCGGGTGTCAATGTCTTGGCCGTGCATGGTCTGAATCAAGCGACGTCTAGCAGTGATGCGCTTTGGGGGTGGGAACTCGTCGGGGCGCTGGCTTCCATGGGGCTCAATGGAAATGAGAATTACTTCACCAGCGCTAGCCCCGGCACTACGAATGGTGACGGGTTGAGCAATCCAGGTCCTGTCATTAGGCAAACGACGGCTTCGGTCGAGCGCCCTGATGTGAGTGCCGGCTCATTTAGCCAAGTGATCACGACAGAAGTGCTGCCGACGGCACAGATGATCGCCTCAGTCGATCTTCGGTGGCAGGTGATGCATGGCACCGAGCAGACCACGGCGATGAACGACGCGGGCACGGGTGCGGATGTGACGGCGGGCGATGGCATCTACACAGGGGTGATCGGGACCACTAACATCAATCCGGGAGAGATGGTCCGTTGGCGCATCGTAGCGACGGATGCGGGCGGCGATGTCACGACCGATCCAGCATTTCTCGACCCTCTGGATTCGCCTGAGTATCACGGCACGGTTGCTCTGAACAGCGCAGAGAGTTCGTCGCAATTGCCAATTCTGCACTGGTTTGTGGAAGTGCCGAGTGCGGCCGATAATCGCACGGGCACGCGGGGTTCCTGTTACTTTCTTGGGCAGTTCTACGATAACATTCTAACAGACCTGCATGGCCAATCCACGGCAAGTTTCCCGAAGAAGAGTTACGATTTCGATTTTAACAAAGGAGATCGTTTCCGATATGCCGAGGGCGAGCGTCGCGTGAAGGACATCAATTTGCTGACGAACTGGGCCGACAAGTCCAAGGTTCGGACCTCGCTGGGCTATGGGTTGATGGCGGAGATTGGGGCACCGGTGCATTTTAATTTCCCAGTTCGCGTGCAGCAGAATGGCAGTTTCTTCAGCACGGCCGAGATGGTTGAGGATGGCGATGATCGTTACTTGGATCGCGTTGGATTGGACGAGAACGGGGCGCTATACAAGATGTATAGTCGTATTGATAGTAGTGGGCTCAGCTTTGAGAAGAAGACGCGACAGGAGGAGGGCAGTGCGGATCTCAGCGCGCTGCGGACCGGACTGTTGCAGGGAAGTGCCGACAAACTCGCCTACGCTTATGATAATGTGAATTTGCCAGGGCTGGTGAATTACATGGCCGCCCGCGTGCTCATCAGTGACCGTGATCACGGTCACAAGAACTACTATGTCTACCGCGACTCCGAAGGTTCGGGCGAATGGATGCCGCTTGTCTGGGACATCGATCTGAACTGGGGACGCAACTGGGTTTCTGGCCCGGCGTATTTCGACGACACGCTCACGCAGGACAACTCGCTCGAGCCCTTTCCGGGGAATGACTTCTACAATCTCATCTACGACATTCCTGAGCTAAGCGACATGTACTTGCGCCGATTGCGCTCCGTGAATGATCAGATCTTGGGACCTCCAGGCACGGTGAATGCGCGGGTTGAGGCCTATGCAAACGAAGTGCTTGAGATGATTGATCCCAGCTCTGTGTCCACGACTGATGCGGATTTGGATTTCACCAAATGGGGTTCCTGGGGGAACGGCAATCGAGCGGCAACGGCTACTAGCCGGCTGATCAGTGCACATCTGCCGGGACGGCGCACCTACATTTACCAGACGCGGACGGATATTGTGCCGTCTGCTCAACTGGCGAATCGTAGTGTCTCTATCACCATGGGGGAGTTCAGACCCACTTCGGGTAATCCGCTAGAGGAATATTTCACCCTCAGCCATCCTCACATTACAGCTGTTGATGTTTCGAATTGGGTCATCGGCGATGCGGTTCGGATGACGATTCCCGCTGGCACGGTGATTCCGTCAGGCAAGACCTTGCACATCGCTCGAGACGCGAAGTCATTTCGAGCTCGCAGCGCGAGTCCGAAAGCAGGCGAGAACCGCTTTGTCATTCATGGCTATGCGGGTCAACTTTCTGCGCGAGGCGAAACGATCACGCTTCATGATGATCAGGGCACTCTCGTTCATTCGCTGACCTACGCTGGGGTGCCTTCGGCGTTGCAGAACGATCTGCGGGTTTCAGAGGTCCATTACCATCCAGCAGATCCCACGGCTGCTGAAATGGGGATCAATGCGAGTTGGAGCGCGTCTGACTTCGAGTACATGGAACTGACGAATACCGGAAGTAGCATTCTTGATCTCGGTGGCGCCCGGTTCATCGAAGGGATCGTGTTTACGTTCTCTCTCGGAACCACGCTGGCACCCGGAGCTCACCTAGTCGTCGTCAGTGACGAAGCAGCCTTCCGCGCTCGCTATGGGGAGGTGCCGACCCTAGCAGGGGCTTACATTGGGCGCTTGAGTAACGATGGTGAACCGGTGAAATTATTAGATGCCGTTGGTGAGAACATCCTGGAATTCACCTACAACGACATCTGGCACACGCCGACAGACGGAAAGGGGTACGCGCTGGTGATCCGCGATACTGAGGCGAGTTTCGAGACTTGGGATTTGGAGGCCAGTTGGGCTGTCGGTGGGAACGCGCTGGGCACCCCGGGCGCGGAGGAAACCAGTTTCTCAACCACACTTCCCGAGTGGACCGCCTCAGAATTCACCGTAACGCAACAGGCAGATCCAAGTATCAGCGGCGCCCTGGCAGATCCTGATGGCGATGGCTTCTTCAATTTGTTAGAGTATGCGCTCGGGACCGATCCAGATGTCTCCAATGGTGCTCTTGAGAGTCTCCTTGTCTCTGAAGATACGAGCGATTACCTCGCGCTTAGCTACACACGTATTACGAATGCAGCAGACCTGACCTACGTGATCGAAGTCGGTAGCAGTTTGATCGGTTGGACTACCAGCCAAGCAGTGGTGAGCATCATGGATAACGGCGATGGAACGGAAATTTGGATTGTTCGTGACTTCATGCCGTTGCAAGATTCAACCACCACTCGCCGCTTCATGCGCTTGAGGGTGACTCAAGAATGATTTTCTATGCCAAACGAATCTAATAAAGTTGCTCTTATCACAGGCGGTAGTCGAGGCGTTGGCAGAGCGACCGCGCTCTTGTTAGCCGCCCGAGGCTATGATTTCGCAATCAATCATCGGGACTCTGCGGAGCAAGCGAACGAAACAATCGCCAAGATCGAGACGCTCGGAGCCAAAGCGATCGTTGTTCAAGGAGACACCTCGGATGATATATCGTGCTGTGCTATGGTGGAGAAAACCCTCGCGCAGTTCGGGAGATTGGATGTGTTAGTCAACAATGCGGCCACGACAGAGTTCATTCCCCATGACCAGTTCGACGCGCTTACAACTGAGCTTTGGGACCGCATTTTTGCGGTGAATGTGCGAGGGCCGTTTCAATGTGCTCGTGCTGCTCGAGAAGCCCTCGCTGCTTCAGGGAATGGACAGATCATCAATATCGCAAGCATCGCTGGCATCAACGGGAACGGCAGTTCAATTCCCTACTGCGCTTCCAAGGCGGCGTTGATCAACATGACGCAATCATTGGCGCGGACCTTGGCTCCTAACGTTCGCGTCAATGCGATCGCTCCGGGATTCATCGATTCGCAATGGACCCATGCGGGACTCGGTGACCGGTACGACGCCTTGGCCGCCCATCATACGGAAGCCTCCGCCCTCGGGAAGGTCGCGCTTCCGAAAGACGTCGCCGAGGCCGTCGTGAGCTTGCTAGACGGATCGCGATTGGTCACCGGGCAGACCTTGGTTGTTGATGCGGGGGCTTTGTTAGGCCGCTAGCGCCGACACACGTGCTCGGGCGCTCGATTGCTTCCCGCTCAAATGTGGCGTTTACATAGGCATCATGGACACTCTGAAAGAGGTAGCGTCTTAGAAATCCGAAGATCCCGTGGCGCTCATACTGCGCCGCGTGCACGCATTCATAAGCCAAGAGCAACCGGCGATCCTGAAACTTCCGCTGCAAATAGATCCTCTTTCCCGAGCTCATCCCCGCTGCCGTGAGTGCCGGAAACCCCAGGCCCTGCGCCAACCGATGCGTCCAACGCGGTCCCGGCATAGGCACTGTCTCCAGTGCCAAGACTCGAATTGCGGCCGCATTCTTCACTCCGACGGCCTTTGCCAAGAAGGTTTCCTGTTCCGATAGAGGCCGCCCATTACGGAGAATCCGCTGTTGGCTCAGCCAGATCCACAGTGTGATTGGCGGAGCCAGAAGGGTAACAGAGCAGAGAGCCAGAAGGAAACGCACCAAAAAGAGTCAGCTTCTTTGACGCTACGTCGTTCCGCTA
Organism: uncultured Verrucomicrobiales bacterium; assembly: GCA_938082635.1. Taxonomy (GTDB): domain Bacteria; phylum Verrucomicrobiota; class Verrucomicrobiia; order Verrucomicrobiales; family DEV007; genus JAACDM01. Next base: position 5,169 of record CALLLI010000186.1, on the reverse strand, counting down.
GGGACAATACGCCGCCCAGGACCATGCATTTCCAGTTGCAAACGGCCTTTCCGCATGCAAGCTCCGCGTTCTGCGAGCACCTCAATTCTGCTGTAGGTCCCTGGGGTAGCTGCCACACAAGGTAGTTGTCCAGCTCGACAGGGGAAACCCAGCAAACCCAAGAAATCCATGCCAGTAAGATTAGCACGATTCGAAATGCCGAATCGCCTCACCAAAGACGAGGCGACGACCACCGATACCTATTGCCAGTTCATGGCTGAGCCTTTTGAAGGCGGATACGGTCACACCATCGGCAACTCCCTTCGCCGGGTGCTCCTTTCCTCTTTGGAAGGTGCCGCCATTACTTCAGTGAAGATCGCTGGAGCGCCTCACGAGTTTACCACGCTGCCTGGCGTCGTGGAAGACGTGACCCTGATCATTCTCAATTTGAAGCAAATTCGTTTCAAGCATCACGACAAGGAGCCTCGCATCTTGTCCGTCTCTGTGAACAAGAGCGGTGCTGTCACTGCTGGCGACATCACGCAGGACACGATGTATGAAATCGTCAATCCGGACCAAGTCATCTGTCACTTGGATCGTAAGTCCAAGTTTGAAGCTGAGTTCGAAATCCGCGTCGGTCGTGGCTTTGCCACGGGCGAAGAGAACAAGCGCGGTGACATGCCCATCGGCGTCATTCCGATCGACTCCATCTTCTCACCGGTCCGCCGCGTGAAATATGCTGTCGAGAACACACGTGTTGGCCAGAAGACGGATTATGACAAGCTCGTCCTCGACATTTGGACGGACGGCCGACTCACTCCTCCCGATGCGTTGACTCAAGCCTCCTCGATCTTGCGTCATCACCTCGACGTCTTCGTCGACTACGACGACAGCAAGATCGAGTTCGAAGAAGCGCCTGAGGCACAGAGCGAAGAGAATCAAGAGCTCAAGAAACTGCTCAACATGAGCGTCAATGAGATTGAACTTTCTGTTCGTGCAGCGAACTGCTTGAACAACGCCAACATCACCACCGTCGGCCAGCTGGCCATGAAGACGGAGGCCGAGATGCTCAAGTACCGCAACTTCGGTAAGAAATCACTCAACGAGATCAAGGACAAGTTGTCTGAGCTGGGCCTTAGCCTAGGGATGACGATCGATCCTACTCTTCTCGAATCACCCTTCGGCTCGCCGATGCTCAAAGGCGGTGAACCTGCTAGCCGATTCACCATTGCTGATGACGATGATGGTGGCGGCCTAGCCTCCCTTATCAACCGGAACCTCGACTAACGCTGGGTCCCTTACCTCCTAACAAACGCTATGAGACACCAACGTAAGACAGTGAAGTTGCAGCGCGACGCGGCCCATCGGAAATCGATGTTGTCGAATCAAGTCTGCAGCCTGATCGAGCATCGCCGCATCAAGACCACTTTGGCCAAGGCCAAGGCCACCAAGCCCATCGCTGAGAAGATGGTCACCTTGGGCAAGCGCGGCAGCATTCACGCACGCCGCCAAGCGGCTGCTTTCCTGAAACAGAAGGGCATCGTGAAGAAGCTCTTTGAGGAAGTCGCTCCTGCGAGCGAAGGCCGCCAAGGCGGTTATTGCCGCATCACCAAGCTCGGACCACGCTTCAGCGATTCTGCACCGATGGCCTACTTGGAATGGGTCGATTTCGCCATCGAAAGCGATGAAGACATCGCCGCCGAGCCCGCCGCAGCCGCGGAAGAAGCGTCCGACAAGTAAGCAACACCTTTAGCAAAGGCGCTCACGCAAGTGAGCGCCTTTCGTTGTGCATAGGTGTAGCGGAAGTCGCCAGACTTCCGTTCTCCAGCAGGATGCTGGAGCTACCTCAACTCTCAAAGTTGCGAGTCTCAGGCTCCGATTGGCTGCATTTCGGTCGTGCCCATCCGAAGGCCTGTGTTAATTTTGCCGCAAATCGCGATTGCGCGGCTTTGACCATGAATAATTTGCCGTCCACTGCGTCAGACTCTCGAGTGAAGCCGTCTTCGGACGGAGGTTCCGAGACGGCTGATGCCGAGAACGGACCTCCAGATGATGCGTTGGTCGTCCGCTGTCAGGCGGGGGAAACCAGGGCGTTCGACGAACTCGTTACTCGCTACCGAGGACGCGTTTATGGAATGATATATAACATGGTCAAAAGCGAAGCCGATGCATGGGACCTCTCTCAGGAGGCCTTCATCAAGGCTTGGAAGGCTCTGCCGAAGTTCGAGGCCCGCTCGAGTTTCTACACTTGGCTTTACCGCATCGCGCACAATGTGACCTACGATTGGATGCGGAAACGCAAGATCCAGGCGGAGGGCGAGTTCGACGAAACCGTCCAGCAGTCCATCGATCCCAAGGCCAAGACGGTGCCCTTCAAAGAAGTGCGCCCCGATCACAAGCTTGAGCACCGCGAACTCCGTACAAGCATCGAGGAAGCCATCGCCAAACTCTCTCCAGAACACCGCGCCGTCATCCTGCTGAAGGAGATCGATGGCCACCAATACAACGAGATTGCCGAAATTATCGGGATTTCTATAGGTACCGTGATGTCGCGCTTGTTCTATGCCCGGAAGAAATTACAATCCCTCTTGAAAGACGTTTATGAAGCCCAGTGAAGAACAGTGGAATCGATGGATCGATGGCGAACTCTCGCCTGAGGAAGTGGAGGCGCTCAAGGCAGCCTCCGCCGAGGAAGGCGTGTCCTTAGAACAGGACCAAGCTTTCTTCGGTCAGCTTTCCCAAGATCTCAAGGCGACCTTCCCCGCTGAGCAGATCCCGCCCTTCGCGGACTTCTTCAATAGCCATATCCAGAAGCAGATCCGAGATCTGAATGAAGCGGAAGCTTCCAAGCCCGAGCGAGCTTCTTGGTTACCTAGTTGGTTGCGACTGTCTGGGGTAGCCCCGCTTGCTGCTGCCGCGCTTGTTGTTTTCACGTTGACACAAATTGGCATCTTTGGTGAGAAGACCCACCGTGGGAGTCAGATCGTTTCCGCTTACACTCCAGACGAGTCTATTCTCGCCGTCACCAGTTTTGATGACGACGTCAATGCGATGGTCATTCGCCTCGAAGGCATGGAGCGCTTACCCGCTGAGTTTGATCTGATCCTAGCAGATGCGGCCGATGGCCTGCCTGAGGGGCCCTTCGTTGTCGAAGCAGAAATCGAATCCGAGCCTGATGCCGAGTTCGTTGGACCGCGCATTGAGTTCGTCCTGCATCAACCTGTCTACTAACAAACCGCTTCGACATGCGCGCACTCACTCACAGGATCACCTTTGTTTGCCTCGGGCTATCGTGTTCTGTCGCCATATGGTGGTCTAGCGCGCAAGCACCCGCTGCGGCTCAGAAGGCTGATAGGGCCGCCGCTTCCAGCGATATCGAGGGGACTAAGAAGCTTTGGGGAGCGCTTGTCTACGCGGCGAAAGATGCCGCTTCCAAACGAGAAGGGTTTGAAGATGCGGATGCCGAGATGACCCAGGCGCTGCAGAAGGTCTTTAAGGACTACAAGCACTTCCAAGTGTTAGGCACGCGGGCAGAGGCGCTCTTCAAGACCACGCACTCATGGGTAGCGCCTTCGAAACAACTTTGCATTAAATTCGACTTCACCGGATTGACCGAAGATGGCATCGGGGTGAAACTCGATCTCCAACTTTGGAATCAAGGCAAAGCGATTGTGAAAACAGCCGCTATCCTCAAACCGGATAGCCCTGTTTTCATGGAAGGCCCCGAATGGGGAAATGGCCGTCTCCTCTACGTCCTCAAGCTTCAAGACAGCAAGGACGACAAAGAGGCTTTAGACTAGATTCTGTCTAGGAATTCCTGTGCTACACAGGCATCTGTTTTGGAAGATCGGCCACAAACCGACTCTGGGTGGCTCGCAAATATTTCGTGTGGTGAAGGTTCTAAAGATCCCGAAGTTAACCAAGGACCGGGTCCTAAAGCGACTTCGATGGTTCATGGTATGTGTTATCCTTGTGGATACCGTGAACACTCTGTTGGGGCAGCCTCCAGGCTATGCTGAGAATCCCGAAGCTGCGCAGGAGTTTAACAAATTCATGAAGATCTTCGTCGGCTGGGGAGCGTGGCCATTTGTGGCAACGTCCCTGCTCTACGTAATTGGTTGGTTCCTGTTAGTCTCTGTTCTGCCGAGGAAAGTTGCCTATGCCTCGATGTTTGCGGTCGTCTTAGGACACTACTTTGGCGCTTCTACGTGGATGGTCTATCACTGGGGATTTGGTGTGCAAGCCTCCGTGATCTATGGCGCAGTCATCGCGCTTGGATTCGTATGGTGTGGGCTTCCCCAACCTCTTAAAATGATCGAGACGGAAGCTGACCAAAACGAATGAGTTCCAAGCGTTTGGTTTAGTTTATGGATGTACTATCATTACCCTTTAATGGCCACGTAGGCCTCACGCGCTCTACAAGGGATGACTGCCTTCTGGCGTTGGACTCGGGGCGTCGCCATGAGAATCATCTGGGCACGATTCACGCGAGCGCGCTCTTTGCTCTGTCCGGGGCGACTAGTGGCGAGCTTTTGATTCGGTTTCGTGGAGAGAGGACGGATATAGGCGGGGTCGTTCGGAGGTCGACCTCTAAGTATTCACGCCCTGCCACTGGTGTTATCTCGTCTCGAGCGAAAACCATGCCGGATGTGATCATGGCTGCGATCGCGACTGTGGATTCGCGAGGCAAAGCCTTAGTGGAAATAGAAGTCGAGTTGCTCGACGAGGAAGATCATCAAGCCGGGTCGTTCGGATTTGCGTGGTTGATTGCGCTTGAGATTTCCTAGAATGTTCGATCATGAATGTCGTCATCAGGAATCTATTGGCTGTTCCGCGCCTCGCTTTGCCGTGGAGATCATTGCCGTTTGGGCCGTGGCATCGTCACTTTATACCGTGGGGATTGTCACGCTCTGCCGTGTAATTCTTTGTTAGGTTTTCTTGGGCATGGGCAGGTGCTCGAAAGAAAGATCTTGATGCGTTGAGGGCCGCATGGTTTACCCATGCGGCCCTGGTTGTTGCTACTTTCTTTTGTCGCACCTGCTCTGGCTATCAGGGCTTACGCACGAAAACATTGAGGGATCATGGCGAGTAGTGCAAATCGGAAGGCAGGATCAAGCGCGGCTAGCTTGCGCTTGGCCCTCATCGATTTCTTTGCCGGATGGTCGCGCAGAACTTTCGCCGCCAACTCTC
>CALLLI010000185.1 GCA_938082635.1 uncultured Verrucomicrobiales bacterium | reverse complement strand
CAGACCGGCCAGCAACCGCATGCCGGTGCCTGCATTTCCACAATCAATCGGCGCAGTGGGGGCGCTCAGTTGGCGGCCCTTTCCTTGAACCACATAACGCGTCGGACCGAAGCCTTCGTCCGATGCCGAATCGGCTTCGATAATCACCCCGCAGGCACGCATGGCATTCAAGGTGGCCACACAATCCTCACTCGGAAGGAAGCCGTCGATGGTGCAACTCCCATCGCTCAGTCCGGCAAACATCATGGCCCGATGAGACATGCTCTTGTCCCCGGGAACGGTGATCTCCCCCGTGAGGATTTGGCCTTTGTGAACGTGGTAGGTCGACATGAAAGAGGGCAAGGGGTGCGCGGGATCGCAGCACTCCTAGCACCGCGGGACGATATGAGTATCGCGAAGTGCCTTCGCCTCCAGTAGAAATCGCTGTAGAGGCTCAATTTGTCCCGATTCCATGCGACCGATGAGATCCTGGAGACGATCTTGAGAATCTCGCAAGGCAACGAGCACCGCTTGACGGTTCTCTAGCAAGATCTCCGCCCACATAGCAGGATCTCCAGAGGCCACTCGAGTCGTATCCCGCAGCCCGCCAGCGGCAAATGCTGCCCAGGAAGGCTCTTTCTCCAAAGCCGCAGCCACCACAAGCGAGGCGAGAGCATGCGGCATGTGGCTGATGCGCGCCACAATCTGATCGTGCTCAGCAGGTGAGGTCTCGTGCAAACGCATTCCCAAAGTGCCCCAGAAATCACGGACTTTAGCCAACGCCCCGGCGTCGGTCTCAGGCACAGGGGTGATCAAGCACAGCGCGTCTGTGTAGAGATCCTTTCGAGCCGCCTCGATTCCAGAAGCTTCCGATCCAGCCATGGGATGACTGCCAACAAAGTGGGCTCCAGTCCCCTTCAGCAACGCCGTCGCGTGCTCCACGATGGGCCCTTTCACACTGCCGACATCTGTGATAACGACTTCTGGAGCCAGTGCCTTTGTGGCTACGAGGCACTCTAGGAGATCTGGCATGACGCCAATAGGCGTGGCCAGAACGATTAATTCAGCATCCTGCGATGCTTTCGTGAGATCAATTTCCGTCCTAAGCGCCCTAGGCGCAATGTTAGAAAGATAATCTAAGGGAGCTGGCCGACGCCCCCAAACGACGGTCTCATGTCCCTGCTCCGCCAAGGCGAGGCCAAGGGATCCACCAAGAAGACCAGGCCCCAAGACAACCGTGCGACAAAGCATAGGGATCAGAATCAGGCAGCTGCCCAACTACGGAACGAGGACGGTCTTTCCGGTCTTAGGGCATTCGATCTGTGTCCCACTCGAAAGGCCAGACACATCAATGTAGGGCCCTTCCTTCGCATAAGGACTCACAACGAGATTCGAAGCGCCTTGCACAGGGATGGCGTAATCATACTTCGGCTTCGCGGATTCCTCGATGGGATCGATGTCAACCAGCGGCTCGGCTTCCGGAGGCTTGGGCTGTGGACGAGGCTCGGGATTCGGAACAGGCCTAGGCTCGGGAGCCGGTTGAGTGCTCTGCTGGTTGTAGCGCTGCTCATCACGCAGGTTACTACCCGGAGCGGTGCGATTCCACCGATCCGTCGGATACTGATTTCCGCGATAATTCTGCCCGCCATTCATACGTGGAGCACGTTGCTGAGAGCCCTGAGGATAACGAAGGCTCCCACTCGTGCCCTGAGGGTAGTTTGGATTGTCAAAAGGGATCGGTTCCAGACAGCCTCCCAAGAGGAGAAGCAGGAGAAGCGGACAAGCAGATAGGATTTGGGAAACCTTCATAGATCGTGGGGAATTGGGGGGTGTCCCCTTTGTCCGGTACCACACCGCTTTTATTCAATGATGTCAAGTCAACGGCAGGCTTATAGAAGGGCCGTGCCCGGGTTCACTCCTTCATTTCGAGGGTCGCCACATGCAGCCGCCCTGCCTTCTGAACGACTAGCCTCAGGGTGCCCCGGCGATGCTCGGCGAGGCCTGTCCAGCTGGTGGGAGAATTCACCCACTCAAGCTGCTGAAACCGCAGTGCCACCACAGCCTCCCGATACAAGGCCATGGAGGCCTCCTCAGATAGACCTGCCGCCTTCGGCTTGAGCAGCGGCGGCGGTGTCCGATGGGCAATCTGCAGCCAATCCACACCACCGCGCGGACTAGTCACGGTCCAGCGCCACTGATCTCCTTCTCGCTCAAACGTCGCCTCTAGCGGGAGGGGCTGTTTCAGGCGAGTCGCCGGATCACCGAGCAGCCCGTAGAGCAGAAGATGGTCTTTCCGAATGCGCGGCGTATCGAGCTTCGCTTCCAACTTGCCTTCGATGTTGGCAAGAACCATCTCGACCAAGGCATCTCGTTTCTTGTACCCTGCCTTCTGCGTAGCCACCCAGAGATCCCCAAGTCTATCCGAAGGGCGACGCTTAAGTTCCTGCAGCCAACAAATCGACGAATAGTAGTTAGGCAGCGGGTGCGACTGTGTCGTCGCGGCGATTACCGCGGCGGGTCCCCCAGGCGCGGCGAGCAAGGATTCTGCTAGACTCCCATTCGGATGCGCGAAGTTTCCACAGTCACAAGCGAAGATGATCGCAGGAGAAGCCGGCACCTTCCCTACGATGCGCTTCGTTTTCGAAGAGTGATAGTCGACCCACTTCCGCCCTACTGGCATGGAGTAGAATACATCGCTTCCGCCATGGCCCATAAGCCCAGTGAAGAGCCCGCCACCTTTGGCCAGAGACTCATGAAAGAGGTCCACATGTTTCGCTGGCACCGCCGAGAGTGGATCAGTAGCATTGCCCATGACCAAATCGAGATCTGCCCACACAGGAGCCTGCATATGCAGTGTCTGCCGGAGGAGATTTGACGCCATGTTCGCTTGGAAATGATCTCCGTAAGCAGGATTGCCCGCCCACACCGGGAAGCGCAGCGTGTCTAATGTGACCGGGCGATTCTCATAACGGACGATCTTGTTCGCGATCTGAGCCACCGCTTCCGGAGTGCGTCCCGGTAGACGGCCCACAGGGATATCGGGAATCTCGTCGCCATCCATGTCTCCAAAGATCGCATCAGAAACAAACCCCTCGGGTTGCGTCGCCTGCCAGCGGTATAACGTTCGCCGCTCCCCTTTAACCAGGCTTCCCTGCACAGGCTCCTCAGAAAGCTCGTCATCACCTAGCAGGACAATATAGTTAGGCTGCTTGCCCAACGTTGCGAGGGCTTGCTTCACCGGGGGAGCCGACACATGGACGTCAAAGCCTTCTGACCGCCGATATACCAACAGAGGCGCTACAGCCTCTTGCAATTTATCGGCACCAATCACTAACCAAATTGGATTCTCACGTCCATATACTCGAATCGGTAGGATTGCTAGAAGCGCTAGTAGAAAGCTGAAATATCGGGAGCGCATAAATTGACGTTTTCAAAGCAGACCCTAGACACTTTACTCTGATTCGGCAAACTCCCCCAACTATGGGCCCAGTCGAGCAAGGGATAAAAGACGGAAGCAAATCTCACTGGATGGCATCGAAGTTTGCCAAAGCCGGGGAGAGTTCGATCATCGCGGCCATCCAAGAAGAGCTAGACTCGGAGGACAATAAAATCCGCAGCGCGGCAGCCAAGACGCTCAGCCACCTCGCCGGCCACCGTCCCGATTGGTTTCAAGAGGATCTCGGTAGCTAGCTCACTCACCTTCAAAGTGAACAAACCATCATGCGCTGGGCCGCCATGGACATCGCAGGCCATCTCGTCGCTACAGACACCACAGGCCAGATTGATGAAGCCGCGCTCAATCTTCTCATAGCGGCAGCCGCGGACGATTCCATGGTCACTGCGGCGCACGGAATCGACAACCTAGCCCGCTTTGGCAGTGCTCGCCCGGCCTGGCACTCACAAATCCTGGCCGAACTCTTTCGCGTGGAGACGACCCATCGCCCAGCCAACTGCCGCGAAGTCCTCTTGAGCAAAGTCGCCGATGCGCTCGGCACCCTTCTGCCTGGCCCCTCTGAAGTGAATCGCGCTGCCGTGATCACCTTTCTAAACCGCCTCGCCATGAATGATGGCCGAGACGGCAAGAAGGCATCGAAGATTCTCAAGCGCCTCAACTAGCCTAGCGCTCAGTCAACAGCCCCTGAGCTAAAGGCTCACCTAGGCTTAGGAACGGCGTCTCCGCATAGAGCGGCTCTCTGAGGCTGTCATCAACCGCCACCTCTCCCTCAGTAGGCCTCTTCAGGATAGCCGACTGCAGCAACGCTTCCGCTGCCGGAAACGGCGTCGCTGCCGGAGGCAGATGCTGAATCCCGCGCAACCAAGCCGCTTTCCAAGCGGCCTCATCTGTCTTAACATCATCTGTCTTAACATCATCTGTAGAGCTCATCGCCCAGATCGGTATCGCACAGACCGACACCGCCAACATCATCCCCAATCTTGTGACATTCATCATTACAACTACAATGGCGAGCCTGAATCCTTCCGCGATTGTAATTCCGGGCTGGGATTATCACGGGAGCCACTCTAACATGGCCTCACCATGAAAAGTAGCCGTCTTACATTGATTCTAGCGTTACTATTCCCGTTCAAGGCCATCGCCACCGAAGTCTCCAGCGAACACTACCACTTACACTCTGAAAGCACTATCGCCGAGACTGAGGAAATGAGTCGAGTCCTCGAAGCAGCCCGGCCTCAGTTTGAAAAGCACTTCAACAAATCGCCCAAACTTCGCCGCGACAAGCTCGCTCTCTACTTCTTCAACACGAAAGAAGCCTGGGAAGCCAAGATCCGTGCAGATGATCTCGAGATTCCAGACTCCACTGCCGGCGGCTACTACTTTCACACTAACAAGACAGCTTATCTCTTTCGTCAGCCTACACGCTACTACACCCGCTGCCTGCTGATCCATGAAGCGGCACACCAGTTTCATTATCTAGCACGCGGCATTAAAGAAGAAATCCCAACGTCTTGGTACATGGAAGGCTTGGTGGAGCACCTTTCGCTCCATCATTGGAACGGCAAGAACCTCGCCTTGGGCACCCTCCCCGTCTCCCTAAAGGATTACGCAGGGGCTGCTCTACGAGCATTAGAGACCACCCCGCGGCCACTCGTCGCCATGATCGAGAATGGCCAACAGAACCGGGCGCTCGGGGCCATGGTCATTCGCTACATGATCATGAAACAGCCCAAGAAATTCGAGCGCTTCGCCAAAGCCATCGAGAAAGGAGAAGCCTCAGAGAAAGCCTTCAGGCGCTACTTTGGTAAACTCGCGACTTTCACCCCACTATTTGTCACTTGGCTAGAGTCTCACCAGGAGCCTCTCAAAGGACGCTTTGACGAATGGGAGCGCACAGGCTCCACCACGCTCCTTGGCCGAGCAGACAAGGTCATCACCCTCGCCACCTTTTCCGAGTCCGTCACCCTCGCACAGTGCCGCATTCCAAACAGCAACGAGCAACCTGGCAGAGTCGGCCTGACTCTCAACTACCAAGCGCAAGAAGACTTCACCGTGGCATTGCTCGATCAGAAAGGTCGCCTTGAAATTCTAACACGCACCACAGGAGGCTGGAAGACTGTGGATCGCCAACAACTCCCTTCGCCAAATGGCAAGGACATCAAGCTTGCCGTCAAACGAGACGACGATGGCATCCTTCTCCTCATCAATGAGGAGCGCCTCGGACCCTACACTTTCCCCAGCGGATCGCTCGGACTCGCTCTCGATAGCTGCGAAATCCATTTCGAAGATGTCTCTTGGAAGTGACTGGACAGGTGTTGCGGCACCATCCTAGTCTTCCGCCATGTCTCAGAACTTTCTTAAGCCCATCACCGCGTGTTTCGGCCAGCCCGTCGCCGAGAACCCCACCCAGGTCATGATCGAAGCAGCCTACGGGCAGCTCGGCTTGGACTGGCGCTACATCACGCTTGAAGTCGGCCCGAATGACCTCGCCGCAGCCGTCGCAGGCGCACGTGCCATGGGATTTCGCGGTTTTAACTGCACGATTCCTCACAAAGTTGCCGTCATTGAGCACCTCGACGGCTTAGGCGAGTCCGCCGCTGTCATGCAAGCCGTAAACTGCGTGGTCCGGAGAGGCGATAAACTCATCGGCGAGAACACCGATGGTAAGGGCTTCGTCGAAGGCGTAAAGAAGCTACGTGATCCGAAAGGCAAGAACGTCGTCTTGTTAGGTGCCGGGGGTGCCGCCCGCGCTATTGCCGTAGAACTCGCGCTCTCCGGAGCCGCCAAGATCACTCTTGTGAACCGCACCCCACAACGCGGTCTCGAAACGAAAGCCTTGCTAGACGAGCAGCTCGATGTTGCTACCGAACTCATCACCTGGGACAAGCCTTACGCCATTCCCAAAGGCACGGATTTCCTTATCAATGCCACCTCAATCGGTCTCTATCCTGACGTCGACGCGCAGTTGAACCTCCAATACGACACCCTCGAGGCGAGCACCTTCGTTTCAGACGTCGTCTTCAATCCACCGGCCACTCACCTCATGCGCGAAGCCAAAGCACGCGGCTGTGAAACGCTCGACGGCCTCGAAATGCTCGTCGGCCAAGGCGTGATCGGGGTCGACTACTGGACCGGCACCTCTCCTCAGCCGCAAGTCATGCGCGAAGCCTTGGAGCAAGTCTTCGCGTCATGACGCAGGGATCGTGAACGGCAAGTCTACCCAGCGAGTCTTCGGATCACCGTGATCATCGATCTCTTCGAAGATATCGACTTCGAAAGGTTTTCCAATCTGATTACCAGAAAGGTCTTCCAACGTGCTCAGAATACGAAAGCGATAGTCTCCTGCTTTCCAAGCGCCCTCAGGCGTAAGTGCCCAGACTTGTTCAGCTTCGGACATCGAGACGTCGCCCAGCACCGCCTGCCCCTTCGCATCTTCCACCCGAATCAGCCGACTACTAAGTGCGTGGTCCATCGGCTCTGGGAACCACAGCTGTAGTTTCCCCAGCGATCCAACTTTAGGAATCTCCCGGGTCCACGACTTAGGATCGGGAACCGAACGATCCACGGGCCCTACACGAAACGCTTTTTTATACCGTTGAACCATCGGAAGCCCATCTGCATCTTCCCAAGCCGCATCAATCACCAAAGTGAACGCCTTACCCTCAACTAGCGAAGGGCCAATTTCTTCTAGCGGCTTCACCCCGCGTTTGATTCTGCCAGGATCAATGAAGAGCGTGAGCCGCTTCATCTCTCGATCCCAAAGCTCTTCATCGAGTTCAAGAAACGGCAGCTCAACCTCCTGCCCCGCTTCATCCATGAGATGAATGTAATCATAGATGTGTCCCCGACTCATCGGCGCCGAGAAATGGAGGTAGAACTTCAGCAGATTCTGAGGAAGGGTCTCCGCCGAAGGATAAAGGTGAGCCACCGTTGTCGTTGGAACGGTCTTCCCACGAGCGACTTCATGTCGAGCGACTACCAGCGGCTCTTCGCCCACACGATAGCTCGCTCGATAGCGTTGGCCCGATTGCAGAGGAAACTTCGGCCGAAACGTTAGAATTCTATCCGCTAAGGTATAGCTTCCAGCCATCGACGGCATGATCAGCCCGTGGGCCAACTCCACAGAATCGAGGTGCACGGTGAAAAACGCTCCCCAATCCGATGTCGAGCTGGGCAATAATACCCCACGGGCCTCCGCGGTCTCGCCCACCCAATGGACCGAGACCTCAGCAGCAACGTCTAGCTGAGAAATCAGCCACAGAAGGCCGATCGCGAATACTCGCTCTCTCACGGCAGAGCCAAGGACTCCAAAGCCAACGCGTCCTTGCCATCACTGCGGAGAACGAGCGCGTGGGCATCGCCAAACAGATCGAGCTGATTGATCCCTGTCCACGCCTCGATCGTATCGTACTTCACACCTTCTTTATCGCCCACTTTCGTCTCAATGCTTGGCGCTTCTTCGATTTGCGCAGCGTCAATCTTCATGATTCCACGACTGCTATTAGCTAACAAGAGATACTCTTTCCCGCCTTTCTGATAGACGACCATGTCGATCGGCCGATTGCGATTTCCTAACTCAGCAATCGTCTTCCCCTTGATCTTCGCGCCCGACTTCAGCTGCTTCACAGGAAACTGCACAAGCGGTGTGCATGTGTAAGCAGCGATCAGATGCGGCTCATTCCCGATGTTGAACGGCACAAACGTGCGCACCGGCGAGCGGGTTTCAAACTTCCCATGCGCTCCGTGATAGATCTCTACCGATGTTCCTCCTTCGACAGTCTTGAATGGAAATGGGATGGCTCGGAACGTCGAGGCAAACTCCTCGTTCGAAAGGCCTGCGATGAGCACGCGATCTTGGAAGAAGGCAATGTCCGTAATCGCTTCCAAGCGCTTGTTTTTAGCCCGACGGCCTTCACCAACCACCTTGTCCTCAGGCGCATTGGGAAGCTTGGCCACGGCATGCTTCACCTTGTCCAGGTCCACCAGCTCAGGTGTTCCACTACTACTCACTTTCACCAACACTGGAATTGCATCAGGTCCCCGACCACCTGACACGGCCAGATAGGCATTCCGTGAAATCGGATTCACGGCCAGATCATCGATCAACACCTGATCTGCCGTCATCCCTAACAATCCAGCGATCTTCACATTGATCGCCTCCACCTTCAAGGGCTTGGCCTCAGCAGCAGCTTTCGTATCACCGGTCGCCACCGCAATCACTTGGGCCGACTTCGAATCTCCCACAAAGAGAATCCCATCGGGACCGAAAGCCAACGGCCCCATCGATCGGAACGCTGGCTTGCCTTCCTGCATGCCCTCCATCCAATCGGCAGCCACTAATGTGTTTGTCAAAACAGAGGCTGCCAAGGCCGCAACGGCAAAGAAGGAGAGCGTAGATTTTCTCATGATCACCTACCAGACTCGCATGAACTAGAGCACGCTGGCAAGCTCCCTCTGAAAAGAGACGCCGAGCCTACTTCGGGCTCTGATAATTCACGGGCTCTTCCGTGATCGTAATGTCGTGAGGGTGGCTTTCGCGAAGTCCGCCAGCCGTGATCCTTACGAATTGAGCCTTTGCGCGAAGCTCTTCCAACGTGTGCGCCCCAACGTAACCCATGCCAGAACGCAAACCACCAAGCAACTGGTAGACCGACTCCGCCAAAGGACCTTTGTAAGGCACGCGAGCTTCCACGCCTTCAGCCACGAGCTTTCCACTAGCATTCTGCCCATAACGATCACCTGAACCTTTGCGCATCGCTTTGATCGAACCCATGCCACGGTACTCTTTGAACGTTCTCCCCTGCCAGTTGACCGTGGCACCTGGGCTTTCTTTGGTTCCGGCGAGCAGAGAACCTAACATCACGCAATCCGCTCCAGCAGCCAACGCCTTCACGATGTCACCCGAATAACGAATGCCTCCGTCAGCGATACTGATGACGCCATTCTCGCGACAATGATCTGCAACTTCACGCACGGCCGTGAATTGTGGCATACCAACACCGGAAATAACGCGTGTCGTGCAAATCGATCCCGGCCCAACACCAATCTTCACAGCATCAATGCCCGCACTGACAAGGTCCTTGGCACCTTGATTGGTCACCACGTTTCCAGCAACGATGGCCACGTTATCTCCATAAGAAGACTTGAGTTGTTGAACCAGATCCATCACCCGCGTGGTGTGCCCAGTCGCCGCGTCGATGAATAGTCCATCTGCTCCCACTTGCACCAACGCTTCCGCTCGATCTTTCCAATCTGGGCCCACGCCGATCGCTCCACCCACCCGCAAACGGCCTTGCGGGTCCTTGCAAGCATTGCCAAACATGTTCCGCTTCTCAATGTCCTGGCGAGTGATCAACCCTGTCAGTTTCCCTTCGCCATCGACGAGTGGAAGCTTCTCAATGCGCCCCTTGGCAAGCACACGAAGCGCTTCATCAAGATCCGTACCTGACTTACCGGTGATCAAACGATCTTGCGGGGTCATGATCTCAGCAACGGTAGTGCTCTCGTCTGACACATTCCACATATCACGGCTCGTGACCATGCCTTCGAGACGGCCTTCACCATCGATTACAGGAAACCCGGAAACGCCGTGCCGCGACATCACGGTTCTCAATTCGTGCATGGGAAGATCAGCCGTGACCGTCTGCGGATCATGAATCACCGCATTCTCAGAACGCTTCACCCGACTCACATGCTCGACTTGTTCATCGATTGGACAGTTACGATGCACCACCCCAAGCCCACCTTCGCGGGCTAAGGCAATGGCTAAGCCTGCCTCGGTCACCGTGTCCATGGCGGAGGAGATGATCGGAATATTCAGTGAAATCTTACTCGAGAGCTTCGTCGCGATGTCCGCATCTCCTGGCAGGAGTTCACTGAGCCCAGGCAACATGAGCACATCATCGAAACTGAGTCCTAAGGGAATATCTTGATTCATAAGCGAGGAGTCTAACTAAGCGTTTAGGGCAGCGTTGATCTGGTCTCGGTAGTCCTGTGCGCGCTGCGCGAAACTACGGTCATCTTTGGCAAAGAGAATCCCACGGCTCACATTGACCAAGATCGGAGCCTTGCGTCCCTGACCCGCGAGCGCTTGGAGATCGCCTCCTTGAGCACCTAGCCCAGGAAGAAGCAGAGGAAGGTCGGCAATCTTATCGAGGACTTCTGGCTCCGCATTGGTCAGCCCGACCACCATGCCCGTGGACCCCTTCGGTGCACGCAGCGCCATGTCCTGAATCTTCTCGAAGACGTGACCGTCACCGCAAGGCTGCATCTGGACGTCTTGCGAACCGGCATTGGAGGTGATGGTTAGGATAAAAAGCCCTCGGCCTTCATAGGCTAGGAAAGGCTCAAGAGAATCGTAGCCGAGAAACGGGTTCAACGTGACCGCCTCAACGTCAAGGTGCTCGAAACAGGCCTTGGCATAATATTTCTGGGTCTCGCCAATGTCACTGCGCTTGGCATCCAACACGATCGGAATCTCCCGGGGCCGGTCCGCTAACACCCGCTCAAGAATGGCCATTCCCTTCGAACCCTGCGCTTCGAAATAGGCTACATTCGGCTTGAAGGCTGCCGCATACGGCGCTGTTTCCTCCATCACCTTTCGGACAAAGCCCTCGATGTCGCCACCCTCGATCAGATCGGGACGCGGGTCGAGCCCCACACAGAGGTTCGACTGAACAGCAGTGATGCGCTTAAGCTGGAGATCGGCGTAGGTCATGGATTATTTCTGCAATCGGTCTAACAAGACATCTTCTCCGAGAATGACCATTTCCACATGGCCTTGAACGGTCTGATCGAGGAACGGCGTGTTTCGGCTCTTGGAGCGCATAAACTCTTTCGTGAAGACCGACTCACGGTCTGGATTGAAAACAGTCAGATCCACCTTCGCTCCCTCTTTGAATTCCACCGGCTCCATCTTAAGCAAGCGCCGTGGCTCAGCTGAGTAACGTTTGACCAGAAGATCCCAGCCAAACATCTCCGTCTTGATAAAGTTCTGATAGAGGGTCGGCAAAGCCGTCTCTAGCCCCGTGATCCCGAAGGGAGCGCTTCCAAAGTCGAGTTGCTTCTCAAAGTCGGTATGCGGCGCGTGGTCTGTCGCGATGATATCAAAGACACCACGCTTCAACCCATCTAACAAGATCGCGTTGTCTTCCACCCTACGCAGCGGCGGGTTCATCTTGTAGTGAGTATCGTAGTCTCCAATGTGCGTTTCATTGAAGAAGAGGTGATGTGGCGACACCTCGCAGGTCACCTTGATCCCGTCTTCTTTGAAGCGCTCGATCGTGCGCATCCCTTCTCCAGACGTCACGTGCTGGATGTGCACATGTGCTCCCGTTAGTTGCGCCAATCGGATATCACGGCTGATGCAGATCTCTTCACTGGCTGCCGGAATGCCTGGCACTCCAAGTCGGTAGGAAACTTCGCCCTCGTTCATGGCACCGGTTCCGGAGAGCTCTTTGACTTCACAGTGACTCGCGACAATGAGATCAAACTCACGGGCATACTCCATTGCCCGCCGGAGCACTTGGTGATTCCCAACAGGGTCACCGTCATCAGTGATCATCACAGCGCCGCGAGCATGCATACCACCAATGTCGGCCAACTCTTTCCCGAGCCGCCCTTTAGTGATGCAGCCCGTCGTATAAACCGGAATGCGCGCCTCACGTGAAGCAATATCGAGCACGGATTGCACCATGCCCGCGCTATCGATTGCTGGCGTGCAGTTCGGCATGGCCACAATGCCAGTGACACCGCCATTGATCGCTGCTTCGGAGCCCGTTAGGATACTCTCCTTATCTTCACGACCAGGCTCGCGTAAATGCACGTGAGCATCAAAGAGACCCGGCATGATCACGCGGCTAACACAATCAATCTCCGTCACGCCGTCCACAGCCGGCAAGTTAGGGCCTACGGCCTTGAGTAAACCTTTCTCGATAAAGAGATCAGCACCCAACAACTCAGGAGTGTCCTCCTGAGCCAACTGCCCGTTGCGAAGAATGTAAGCGCCATTGCTCATGAAGATGATATGTTAGTTCGTTTCTGGTTGAAGCCAATAGAGAACGGCCATACGCACAGCGATGCCATTCTCCACTTGTTGATTGATCAAGGTGCGCTCGTAAGTCATGACGTCATCGCCTAACTCAACACCACGGTTGACGGGCCCTGGATGCATGACCCAAGTCCCCTCCCCCTCTACCTGGCGGAAGCGTTCATCGGTAAGACCGTAAATCTTGTGATACTCGTTGAGGCTGGGAAAGAACTGATCATTCTGTCGCTCCAGCTGCACCCGCAGAAGATAGATGGCATCCGGCCTCCACGCCAACGCCTCGTCATAGGTGTAAAACTTCTGCATGAACTCCGGACGTGCGCGCGGAATAAGCGAGCCCGGCCCTAACACGCCAATCTCCATCCCGAGCTTCTCACAAATCTGGCTCACAGAACGGGCGACACGCGAATGAAGGATATCGCCCACGATGAGGATCTTCTTTCCAACGAGATCCCCAAAGGTTTCACGAAGCGTGAAGGCATCTAACAAGGCCTGCGTAGGATGCGCATGGAAGCCGTCCCCAGCATTCACCACGGAAGCCTTGGTGTGTTTCGAAATCATGTTCGGAACACCCGCCGCACCATGGCGAACCACCACATAATCACATTTCATGGCCTGAAGAGTGTCGATCGTGTCCAATATCGACTCTCCCTTAACCACGGATGAACTACTCACCGTGAAATTCGTCACGTCAGCAGAAACGCGCTTGGCAGCGATCTCAAAAGACGAGCGCGTGCGCGTCGATGGCTCGTAGAAGAGCGTTAGAACCGTTTTACCACGCAACGGTGGCACCTTCTTAATCGACTTCGTAAACAGCTCCTTGAAAGGTCCCGCTGTCTTCAAGACAAACTCAATCTCTTCCATCGATAAGGAGGCGATATCAAGTAGATCTTTGCGAGGTTCCATGGCTCTAGTTAGGGTTCTTCGTCAGGTAGATGCCGTCTTCATCGTCCTGTTCTCGTAAACGGACGCGAACGTAATCTTGTTTGGACGTGGTCACATCAAGACCGACATAATTAGGCGCAATCGGCAACTCGCGATTGCCACGGTCGATCAGGACCGCCAGTTCCACTGATTTGGGACGCCCATAGTCAGTCAGAGCATCAATGGCCGCCTTGATCGTGCGCCCAGTAAAGAGAACGTCATCAAAGAGAATGATGTGCGAATCATCGATGGAGAAGGGAATGTCGGTGCCCTTCAAAGTCGGCATGTTTCCCATGTCATCGAGATCATCCCGGTAAAGTGAGATATCGAGCGTTCCGTAAGGAATCTCCCCCAAGTCGACCTTAAGCAATTCGCGTACACGCTCGCCAACGATGACCCCGCGCGTGTGAATGCCGACAAATTTAAGCCCACCCTTGGGATGCTGCTCCAAGATTTGGAGGGCCAAGCGTCGCATCTTGTTTGCGATATCGCCTGCCTCCAAGAGCACTTGAGAATCCGACTCAGAAGCCATGATTTCCGAGGGGCTCGGTGTTCGTCTTGTCCAACATTGATCTGAGATAGCGACGCCGAGGCATCTGTCGAGGAGGAAATCGCCAAAGTCGTGAATTGGCTATCGCTCCAAGTCAGTGATCATGGCTTTTCTCACACGTACACAGACTAACAAACCCGCTAAGGCGCCTAAGCTTGCCTCACGCGATAGTAGGCAGACGGACTCACTTCTGGATCCAGCCACCAACGCCGCTCGCCGACCTGATCTGACACGAGTAGACTCCACGAACCGGGGGTAAGTTCGTCGCTCACCTCCACCTGCCCATCAGGCGGAAGCTCGCCAACCACCTCTATGCGGAGGCCTCCCGCTCAAGGAGCCAGGGTCAAGGTTGGCAACGCCTTGATGCCTACCTGCTCAGTGAAGTTGTAGCCCCAGACGGAGCCAAGTAGCTATTGCGATTTCGAAGACTCGTCTGTGGTACTGGTGAGAGCGTAGTTCTCACTCCGGGAATTAGGCGACAAAGCGCCTACCATCGGCTCGTGCGAAGTCTATTCTGTCGAGAATGAATTTTCGGAATGAAGCCGCGATGAGGCTACGATGCAAAAATTCAGACAGCGTATTCTTCAACGCTTCCGACACCACCATCTCGGAGGGCAGGACATCGGGGCGAATCGTCCGTATCCAGGTGCCAAAATATTGGTAACGTCCGAGAAATGGGGGGCTGGGGGCTAACAGGATTTATGGCCGGAATGAGTTGAAGGCTTGAGGCTGCGTGGGGTAAAGACACCCCTAACATTAACCACAGCCCCAAGCCCTTGCAATATACCCTCGCTCTCAAAGTTTCCAACAGCATTTCCGATCAAGGTTGCTCTCTCGATGAACTCGTTTCCAAGGTCAGGGATCTCTTCGCCTCTGAAGGGTTATCCGGATTCGTAGTGCTTCTCCTCAGGCTCATTGACGAGTCCGTCAGTGTGGGTATCAATCGTCAGGATAGCCGTTCTATGCCCCATTTGCGTCCCTGTTGTGACGATCCCTGTCTGGAGTCCAAAGGGCTGAGATCACGC
>CALLLI010000184.1 GCA_938082635.1 uncultured Verrucomicrobiales bacterium | reverse complement strand
GAAATTCGTCAATAGTCCATAATTCCCTTAAAGATAGTCGGTTACAACAGAAAGGGGCCCAGATATTTCTTTGAGCTACAGAGCTCGACCAGGAGGATGTAGAGGATGGACCCGCTAATTTCCATAATCCAACGAGTCAGTCAGGCTTTCTCGCTCCGTTCATGCGTAAGCCCTGGTTAAAGGTGCGAAGAAAGAAGCCAAGGCTTATAAGTTTAAATTAGGCACTGCAAAATGAAATCTCGAAATTAGAGTATTGGTTATCAGCGAGTTACGGCGACTAAGTGGGCAAATTATCTCGAAATTAGTCAATTTTGGCCCGCAAATAAGAAACTTGGGCTAGGATTCCAAGATCGACGTATGGACCCTTGCTTGTGCAAGCTTTGGGATGTTCCGCTTCCTACGACGACGGCCGATTATTTCGGCCTTTCTTCTGTTACTCTTGGCTTCGGCGATCTTTGTCCGGGTGCGGATGCAAGGGCCGTATCGAGACTACCGTGTGGACCAAGCGTGGGTGTCGCAGGCTGCGTCTGACGAACCGCTTTTAGTGGGGGCGGCCATGCGAGATATCACGCCGGATCTGGCGGCCTATGATTCGTGGGTCGATGCGGATCAGAATTCGAAGTACGAACCAGACAAGGGTGATACTTACGAAGACCGAAATGGTAACGGCGACTTCGACTTTGTCTGGTTAGGTGGCTTTGATGCGAATCGGCCTGCGCAGGGAGTCAACGACCCGCTCAGTTCCCGAGCGATTGCTCTGCGGCATGGAAAACGGACAGTGGTGCTTGTGAGTATTGATAGCGTTGGCTTGACCCACGAGCGCTTTATCCGGATCCGCAAGTCCATTGATCAGGCTGCGCATGGCATTGATCACATTATCTTCTCAAGCACACATACCCATAATAGCCCAGATACGATGGGTATCTGGAGCTACCGCCGCTTGCCCTTCCGATTCGATCACGACTACATCGACCTACTAGCGGACAAGACTCGTGAGGCCATTCTTGAGGCTGTGGGCAATCTCGCACCAGCCGAGACGCGTTATGCATCGACCCAAATGGAGCCTGCTGGCTACGTGCGCGATTCTCGAAGGCCCGAAGTGTATGATCGTTTGTTAGGTGCCGTGCACTTCAAACGAAAGGACACCCAAGATACCATCGCCACTTTGGTAAGTTGGGGGAATCATCCAGAAGCCATGGGAAGCGAGAACCCGTTGGTCAGTTCGGACTTTGTCCACTATTGGCGCGAAGGCGTCGAGAAAGGGCTACCCGAGCCTAACGGATGTCGAGGTGTTGGTGGCCTTTGCGTGTTCTTTCAAGGCACGGTCGGTGGACTGATGACCCCGTTGGGCGTCGATGTGCCTGATCGAGATGGCGTCACTGTCCACAAGGAAGATGGTCCAGGGAAGACGAAAGCGCTCGGCGAGAACTTGGCGCTTCGAACCGTGGCGTTGTTAGCCAACGAATCGAAGCTGATGAAATCGAACAAACTCGCTCTGGCTGCCGAAACGATCTTTGTGCCCATCACTGGCACGTATAAACTCCCCATCATGCTCGGTGTGATCCATCCGGGTTGGTACGATGGCAACGCCAAGTCAGAGATCAGTGCTCTGCGAGTTGGTGAGATCGAGATGCTCATGGTCCCGGGAGAGATTTATCCTGAGATCGTCGATGGTGGGATCGAATCGCCTGAGGGAGCTGATTTCCCAGGTGAGCCGATCGAGTCGCCTCCAATCCGCCCTCAGATGACAGGTAAGCTCAACCTCGTCATCGGCCTAGCGAACGATGAAATCGGCTACATCCTTCCCAAGACGCAGTGGGACAGCAAAGCGCCCTATACCTATGGTCGAGACAAGCGGCCTTATGGTGAAATTACCTCAGGCGGCTCAGGTGTAGGGCCGATCATTTACAGGAAAGGTGTCACAATTATTGAAACACTGCGCCAGCAGGGGTAGTCGGCGAAGTTGTGATGTGATTTCTTTAGGGTTTGTGCTAATAGTCCAAGATTATCCTAAGCATTATGAAGAGTAAGCAAATTGCTGCAGTGTGTGTTGTTCTTTTGTTAACACTAAAGAATTCGCCCGCTGCTCTGATTTTTGAGTTCAGCACCTTCTTGAATTCGTCGACTGTTCAGTCCGGAACGCCGTATAGCGGCTTTGAGCCGTTCAAGTCCACGACTCAAACAGTGTCAGGGGCTACGTTTAGGTTGCTCTTTGACGTAACTGCATCGGCCGGAACTATTGCTCTACCGAGCAACGATTTGGGTGTGGTGTCGAGTATGGGAGACACTGATGAATTTAATAGTGCACTCGACGAGGTCACTTTTAATAATTTCGTGGTAACTGATTTCGATGCTGGAGGAAGCAGTCTTACTAGTTCTGACATTTCAGTGGAGATGATTTCGATGTCCTTCAAGGCAGCTAGTGCGGCTAGCGATAGTGGCACCATCAACGGAGTTACTTGGACTGATCTAGGTGATCCGACTGTGTCGATTGCAGGAGGGCCAGCGAGTTCAGCAACGCTGAAGCATGCTGGTGGTATTTGGCGTGTCGACAGTGTAGGGTTTCAGGCAACCGCTGTCCCAGAGCCTTCCTCGTTCCTTCTCGGTGGTGGCTTAGTGATGATGTTGGTCTTCCATCGGCGCCGCAGAGTTTCTTAACTCTTCGAGATCGATTCGTCGAGGTTGAGGATCATCGACGCGACGGCTGCGTAAGAAGCCAGTTCTGCGAGGGCTAATGCTTCGTTAGGTTTGCGTTCGCCTCCCGTGAGGTAGCGGGCCGTCATTTCCTCGTTGGCTTTGAACTCGCGATAGCGGTCATTGAACTCGGCTTTGAGAATGGCGAGTTCGTTGCTGGTGATCTTTCGAGAGGTTGCTAGGCGGAAGGCGAAACTGATGCGGGCCTCGAGATGATCGCCTCCTTCTTGCATCATGCGTTCGGCGAGGACGCGGGCGGCTTCGGTGAATTGGACGTCGTTGAGGAGGACGAGGGCCTGGAGGGGGGTGTTGGTTTGTTGGCGGCGGGTACGGCAGGCGATGCGGCCGTTGGCACCTAACAAGCGCATGTTGGCGGCGGGGATTTGTCGTTTCCAGTAGGTGTAGAGGCTGCGCCGGTAGAGGTCCTCGCCGGTGGCTTGCGTGAACTTGGCGCCAGCGGCACCGATGGCGTTTCTGCCAAAAAGTTCGGCGGGTTGGTAAGGATGAACGCCGGGACCTCCGGGTTTGTTGGCAAATAGATCGCTGACTGCGAGGGCGTGATCACGGATGAACTCGGCGTCGAGACGTCGTCTTGGAGCGCGGGCGAGGAGGCGATTGTCAGGATCGGTGTCGTTTACGATGGGGCGGATGCTACTTTGTTGGTAGGTGCTAGAGGTAACGATTTGGCGAATGAGGGCTTTGATGTCCCAACCAGATTCTACGAATATGGCAGCGAGATGATCGAGAAGCTGAGGATGGCTGGGGCGATCGCCTTGGGTGCCGAAGTCTTCTGACGTTTTGACAAGGCCAGTGCCGAAGAGCATCTGCCAATAGCGATTGACGGCGACACGGGCGGTGAGCGGGTTGTTTGAATCGGTCATCCATTGGGCGAGGCCTAGCCGATTCTTGGGTAGGGATTCGTCGAAGGGCAGGATGCTGGCAGGGGCGGCAGCGGTGACTTCCTCTCCGGGTTTGTCATACTCACCGCGCAGGAGGATGTGCATGGGGCGCGGTTTCTCGGCGTCAGCGGCGATCATGCTCTTGGGGATGGTGCCTTCGATTTCGCGTTTCTCTTTCTTGAGGGCTTCGAGCTTCTTGTGCTCGGGTGAGTCTTTCTCTGGCTTGCCGAGCGCACTCACTGCTTGATCGATTTCTATTAAACGCTTGTCTTTCTCGGGCGTGCTGAGTCGAAGGACCGGATCAGTGGCGCCTTTGGTGTTTCCTTTGCCGATGAGGTTATTGAAGAAACCGCCAAACTGATAGTATTCGCGTTGCGTCATGGGATCGAACTTGTGGTCATGACACTGGGCGCACTCCATGGTGAGTCCGAGGAAAGCGGTGGACGTGGTGTTGATGCGATCAATTAGGTACTTGATGCGGTAGTCCTCATCAATGAGGCCACCTTCATTTGAGGTGGCGTTGTTGCGGAGGAAGCCGGTGGCGAGTTTCTGATCATTGCGAGGCTCCGGCAAGAGGTCGCCGGCCAGTTGCCAAGTGAGGAATTTGTCGTAGGGCAGGTTCTCATTGAAGGCCTGTACGACCCAGTCACGCCAGAGGTAGATGCTACGAGGATGATCTTCGAAGAGGCCATCGGTATCGCCATAGCGGGCGGTGTCGAGCCATTCCAAGGCGACACGTTCGCCGAATGCGGGTGATTTAAGGAGTCGGTCCACGGCTTTGGGCCACGCTGTTTCGTGGTTCTCGGCGAGAAATTGGTC
This sequence comes from uncultured Verrucomicrobiales bacterium, assembly GCA_938082635.1. Taxonomy (GTDB): domain Bacteria; phylum Verrucomicrobiota; class Verrucomicrobiia; order Verrucomicrobiales; family DEV007; genus JAACDM01. Next base: position 29,870 of record CALLLI010000184.1, on the reverse strand, counting down.
CATCTCTGCCAGGGTGGGGGCGAGTCCGGTGAGATCGAAACTCAGGCGACGCAGAAGGTGTTCGCGGCTGGCCCGTTTGGATGGTTTTAGGTCGACGGCCTGGAGACGAGCTTGGATGAAGTCGTCGATCTGGCCGGTGGATTCTTTGTCAGGAGAGATGAACGACCAGTGCCGCTCCCAGGTGGCGCCTTCTTCGATCCATTGCCGAATGAGAGCGATCTCGTCTTCGGAAACCGAGTTCTTGGCTTCGGGCGGAGGCATGACGACGTCGGGGTCGGTGCTGGTCATGCGGTGAAGAATCGCGCTTTGGGTAGGCTTGCCCGGCGTAATTGGGATCATGCCGCCTTCTTCCAAGGCTGCTTTGGCTTCGGCTTCTTGGTCGAGGCGCAGGCCTGCCTTGCGCGAAGCCGAGTCGGGTCCGTGGCAGGCATAGCAGCGGTCCGAGAGGATTGGGCGAATGTATTCGTTAAACGACATTGGCTCCGCGCGTAGGCATGTTCCAACGAGCGCTAGGAAGAGGAAGCTACGTAAGATCATTGGTTAGGCGAGGATTGGGTTGACGACCTTGCCGTGCACATCGGTTAGGCGAAAGCGGCGCCCTTGGTAGCGGAAGGTGAGGCGCTTGTGATCCACGCCCATGAGATGCATGGCGGTGGCTTGGAAATCATGCACATGCATGGGATCTTGCGCGATGTTGTAACCGAGTTCATCGGTTTCACCGTAGCTGGTGCCGGGCTTGATGCCGCCGCCTGCCATCCAGTAGGTGAAGCAGCGTGGGTGATGATCGCGCCCATTAGCGGCGGTGCCGGACTTGCCTTGGCTGTAAGTGGTGCGGCCAAATTCACCGCCCCAGACGACGAGCGTCTCGTCTAACAAGCCGCGCTGTTTGAGGTCGGTGACGAGGGCGGCTTGGGCTTGGTCGACATCCTGACATTGTTTAGGAAGTGCGTTCAATAAATCGCCGTGCTGATCCCAGCCGCGGTGATAGATTTGGATGAAGCGGACACCGCGTTCGGCAAGGCGACGGGCTAGGAGGCAGTTGGCGGCGAATTTACCGGGCATCTGGCATTCCGGGCCGTAGAGATCGAGGATGGATTGCGGTTCATTGCTAATGTCAGTTGCTTCGGGGACGGACATCTGCATGCGAAAGGCCATTTCATACTGAGCGATGCGCGTGGCGATCTCGGGGTCGTGAAAGGCATCGTGCTGCATCTGATTGAGCGCCTCGATCCGATGAATCATGCGGCGGCGGCTCTCGACAGATTCGCCGGGTTGGCTGTTTAGATAGAGCACAGGCGTCTTGCCACCACGGAATTGCACGCCTTGGTGCACGCTAGGGAGGAAGCCGCTGCCCCAGAGTTTGGAATAGACGGGTTGGCTGCCAGGGCGACCGGTGCCATTTGAAATGAGCACAGTGAAGGCTGGCAGATTGCTATTCTCTGCGCCGAGACCGTAGCTCATCCAGGCACCTAAGCTGGGGCGACCGGGTTGTTGGTGGCCGGTTTGAAAGAAGGTGACGCCGGGATCGTGATTGATCGCCTCGGTGTGCATCGACTTGACGAAGCAAAGGTCGTCCGCGATTTGAGAAGTGTGAGGGAGTAGCTCGCTCATCCACGCGCCACTTTTTCCGTGCCGCTTAAACTCGAAGTTGGAGCGGGCGATGGGAAAGGACGCTTGTCCAGCCGTCATCCCAGTGAGGCGCTGGGTCTTCTCAATGAAGCCTTCCTTGCTCCAGGTCTTTGTCTTGGGATCGACTCGTTTGAAGAGTTCCTTGCCGTGGAGCTCATCGAGCTTGGGTTTATAGTCGAAGAGGTCTTGCTGCGAGGGCGCCCCGTTCATGAAGAGGAAGATGATTCTCTTGGCCTTGGGTGCGAAGTGGAGCCCGCGTTTGGCGACGTCCGAAGCGAAGGCTTCCGGCGTGAGCAGGGAGTTCAGTGCGAGCGAGCCAATGCCGATCGATCCGGCACGGAGCAGGTGTCGTCGCGTGATGACATGTTTGAGCAGGTCGGTGGGGGCGTCCATTCAAGGGATCTTACCCCAATGAGCAGCGTTTGTCCCGTATCTGCGGTGGATAGTCGCGGAAGATTCTCCTGGAGGGTCGTCGCAGTGCAGGCGAGCATTCCATCATGTGGAAGTTGATTGGCATGGTGTTTCTCCTGGCTCCGGGATGGCTAGCCAATGCAGAGCATTGGGCGTTTGTTCCCTTGGCTCGGGAATCCAGCCCTAGCTCCATCGATAAGTTCGTGGGTGAGAAGCTGGCTGAGAAAGGGCTCCCGTGGTCGGCCGAGGCAGACCGAACGACTCTCCTGCGGCGGCTGCATTTGGTCGTGTTAGGGGTGCCTCCGAGTCCTGAGGAAATGGGAGCGTTCACAGAGGATGACTCTCCGTTGGCTTGGACGCGTGCGGTGGATCGTGTGTTAGCAGACTCACGCTATGGCGAACGTTGGGCGCAGCATTGGTTGGACATCATTCGGTGGGCGGAGACGGTGGGGTTCGAGACGAATGCGTCGCGTCCGAATGCGTGGCATTACCGTGACTGGGTGATCGAGTCGTTCAATCGCGACAAGCCGTATGATCGGTTCATCTTCGAACAGCTCGCTGGCGATACCTGTGAGGAGGATGCGGCGCTTGGTTTCCTCGTGGCGGGTCCTGCGAATCTGCCAGGACAGATAGGTCGTGATGAGCTGGCGATGCGAAGTGCGCGTCAGGATGAGCTTGATGAGGTCATCAGCACGGTGAGCCAGTCGTTCTTTGGTCTCACGGTGGCGTGCGCACGCTGTCATGATCACAAATTTGATCCGATCACTGAGAAGGATTATTATGCCATGCAGGCGGTGTTTGCCGGTCTCCGCTATGGCGATCGGCGCCGACGTGGCCCTGAGAATGAGGCCTGGACGGCGCGCGTGCCTGGTTCCGTAGCGAAGGTCCAACGACTGGAGGCTGAGTTGGAAGCTTTGCGCCTTCAGCATCAACTGAAGCCACCCTTGGCGGGTGTGGAATCGGTTTCCTTCAAACCCATCGCGACGCAAGCGGTGCGCATGCGCATCAAGGCGACGGCGACGAGTGGCGCGGCGTCGCTCTACGAATTCGAAGTCTGGGAGAGAACCACGAACGTGGCCCTGGCTTCGCAAGGCGGAAAGGCCACGGCTTCGAGCTTTGCCTTGGAGAACCAGACGCGTCATCCCGATTGTCTCAATGATGGGAGCGTGGATGCACGTCAGGCTTTTCCTTGGCGGGCTGGTAAGAATGGGCCGGCCTGGATTCGCCTCGACCTTGCCGCACCTGCGAAGATTGATCGTGTGGTCTGGCAGCGTGGCTTTAGTCAACCAGCGGAGTACGTGATCGAGGCGCAAGTCTTGGGAACGGATCGCTGGCAAGCCTTGGTACACACGCGGGATCGACTTCCGTCTCGTGAAGATACTCGTCCTGCAGGTTCGATTGCTTTGAATGGCCTAACCGAATCGGAGATTGCTAGAATCGTGACGCTCAACAGACAACTTCGCCAAGCGCAGGCAGAGTTGGCGCGTCTTCAAGCTGGCCCGCAAACCTATGCGGCTCGTTTCACCGACACACCGGAGACGACGTGGGTGCTGCATCGCGGAGATCCGATGCAGCGGAAACGAGAAGTCTCCGCAGCCGTGCCCGCAGTGCTTGGTGACGCAGAGACTTTGGCTGCTAGCAACGAGTCCCAGCGACGGGTTCTCTTGGCTCGACACCTGACCGCGCGAGATCATCCGTTGACGGCGAGGGTGATGGTCAATCGCGTGTGGCAGTATGTCTTCGGTATTGGCTTTGTCGACACGCCTTCGGATTTCGGCAAGATGGGTACGGAACCGACGCACCCGCGCTTACTAGATTGGTTAGCTCAGGACTTCATGGATTACGAATGGTCGGTCAAACACCTCCTTCGCGGCCTGCTTCATTCGCGCGCCTTCAGGCAATCGAGCCGTCCCCATAGCGAGGCCTTGGCGGTGGATGTAGACTCTCGGTTTCTCTGGCGCTTTCCGCCGCGTCGCGTCGAAGCCGAAGTCATCCGTGACGCGATGCTGGCTGCGAGCGGCAAGTTGAATCGACAGGCGGGCGGCATGGGGTTCGACTTCTTCCGTCAGCGTGGCGGTCTTTCCGACTATCAGGCTCACGAAACCTTCGGAAACGATGGTTGGCGACGCATGGTCTACGCCCGCAAGATCCGCATGCAGGCGGTCGATGTCTTCGGCACCTTTGATTGTCCTGATGCAGGTCAAATGACGCCCCGCCGAACGCGCTCGATCACACCCGTGCAATCGTTAGGGCTAATGAATAGTCCCTTCGCGCTTCGCCAAGCGGAGTTCTTTGCCGAGCGTGTCGCTGCAGAGGCAGGAGAAGACCCTGAGGCCCAGGTAAAACGGGCGGTCTTGATTGCGTTTAGCCGCGAAGCTGAGAGTGACGAACTCCAAACGCTCATTCCTTTGGTCAAAGCGCATGGCCTGGAGCAAGTGGGACGCGTGCTTTTCAACACGAGCGAGTTTATCCACCTCCCATGATCTCTCGAACCGGTCTCGATCTTCTCACCAATCGTCGTCACTTTCTGTCGCGTTCGGCCGGTGGTCTTGGCGGCATGGCCTTGGCTTCGCTCCTGGCAGAAGAGGATCCCTATCGGGCACGGCCATCACATCAAGCTGCCAAGGCCAAGAATGTGATCGTCGTCTTCTGCTCGGGTGCGCTGAGCCATGTCGACACCTTCGACTACAAGCCGGCGCTGATTCGCCATCATGGCCAGCCACTTCCTGGCCAAGAGAATCTTGTTTCGTTTCAAGGTCCTAACGGAAATCTTGTGCAATCGCTTTGGAAGTTTCGACCGCGAGGTCAAAGTGGCAAGATGGTCTCTGATTTGGTGCCTCGGATTGGCGACATGGCTGATGACTTGTGTTTCCTCCATGCCTTGACGAACAAGTCAAACACGCATGGCCCCGCTGAGAACGTCATGAACACGGGCTTCGCCTTCGATGGCTTTCCCAGCATGGGAGCATGGGTCAATTATGCCTTGGGGAGTGCGAACGCGGACTTGCCTGCGTTTGTCGCGATTGAGGATCCACGTGGCATGCCCCAATCAGGGCCTAACAACTGGGCGAACGGCTTCCTCCCCGCCGCGTTTCAAGGCACGCCGTTCAGCACGACGAAGCCTATCCGCTACTTGGATCGACCGTCTAATCTCACGTCGCCCACGGACGTAGCCGCTCGGCGGGCGCTCCGAGATCTGAACGAGAAGCACGCCGAGAAGTTTCCGGGAGACCAAGGGCTCGCCGCGCGCATTGCCAGCTACGAACTCTCCGCGCGCATGCAACTGAGCGTCCCCGGGGTGGCTGATGTCGCCAGTGAATCAGCGGCCACGCGTCAACTTTATGGGGCTGATAGTCCAAACAAGACCAAAGCCGCCTTCGCCGAGAACTGCCTGTTAGCCCGACGCTTGGTCGAGAAAGGCGTGCGCTTTGTCCAACTCTTCAATGGCGCCTACGCGTCCGGTGGCAATCTCAACTGGGACGGGCACAGCCGACTCAAGGAACAGTATGATCGCCACGGCGATATCCTCGATCAACCCGTGGCCGGCCTGCTGCAAGATCTCAAACAGCGTGGGCTCTTAGAAACGACGTTAGTCGTCTTTGCGACAGAGTTTGGTCGCATGCCGATGTTCCAGGCAGGCACGCTCGGGCGCGATCACAATCCTCACGGATTCACCTGCTGGCTTGCAGGCGCTGGGGTGAAGGCACCCTTCAGCTATGGGGCTACTGATGAGTTTGGCTATGCCGCTGTGGAGAAGGTGACCACAGTGCACGATTTCCACGCCACCATTCTACACTTGCTCGGCCTCGATCACGAAGCCCTCAGCGTGTATCACAATGGGATCGAACGCCGGCTCACCGACGTGCATGGACACGTGATCCAGGACATACTCGCGTAGTGGCTAGCCAGTTGGCTGTAAATCTGGTTTATAAATGGCACACGCCTTCATTGCCCAATCTCAGATTTCTGATATCACTGATCCCATCTTGGCCTCTTCATCCGAATTCATCAACAAATGGAAAGCCTCCGGCGGTCACGAACGCGGTTCGGGACAACTCTTCCTCACCGAACTTTGTGACCTTCTCGGCGTCCCCCGGCCCGATGCTCCTCAGGCCGAGACCGCTCAGAACGACTATGTCTTCGAACGAGAAATCCCCCGCATCAAACAAGACGGCTCGCAGACCACGGTCTTTCTCGACCTCTACAAAGCTGGCCACTTCGTTCTAGAGACCAAGCAAGGCGTCAACCCAGCCCGCGACAAGCACGTCCCCACTGGTGCTCCTCCTACCAAGACCACCAAAGGCCACGGAACTCGCGATACCAAGGCTTGGGACAAAGCGCTCGAACGCGCCTACGAACAAGCCCGGCGTTACATTCGTGACCTTCCTAGTGAAGAACCTGTCCCGCCCTTCCTCATCGTCTGCGATGTCGGCTACGTCTTCGAACTCTACGCCGACTTCTCGGGCACACGCGGCACATACACGCCGTTCCCCGTCGCAGGCCAGCACCGCATCTTCCTCGAGGACCTCGCGGATGAGCAGACTTGCCAGCTCCTCCGCACCGTCTTCACCGCGCCCCAATCGCTCGACCCCTCGAAACACGCGGCCAAAGTCACACGCGAGGTTTCGATTGCCCTTGCTAGTCTCGCCACCTCGCTGGAAAAGCAGAAACACCATCCCGAGGTCATCGCCCTCTTCCTTCAGCGCTGCCTCTTCACCCTCTTTGCCGAAGACATTGGCCTTCTGCCAGAGAAGTCCTTCGAGAATCTCCTCAGCCGCCTCAAGGACACTCCTCGCGCCTTCTCCCAATTCATCACCACCTTGTGGAAAGAAATGGCCACCGGCACGGATTTCTCCACCGCCATTCAAGGCGAAGCCATCGTCAAGATTCCCCACTTCAATGGCGGCCTCTTTGAGAATCCCAGCTCCCTGCCGCTCGAAAGCGAGCAAATCACCCTTCTCCTCGAAGCCGCGACCAAAGATTGGTCCGAAGTCGAACCCGCCATCTTTGGCACCCTGCTAGAGCGCGCCCTCGATCCCCGCGACCGCCACAAGCTCGGTGCGCACTACACGCCGCGCTCCTACGTGGAGCGTCTCGTCGAGCCCACCCTACTTCAGCCCCTGCGTGAGCAATGGGACGCCGCCAAGACCGCCGCCGCCCTGCACCACGCCGAAGCCATCGAAGCCGAGAATGAAGCCACCGAGCATCGCGCCGCGTCCTCCGCAGCCATCGCCACCGGCAAGAAACAGGCCGACGCCCTCTCCAAGAAGATCGCCACAGCCGACAAGAAAGCCCGCGCCGAACGCCTCGCCGCGATCAAGCCCCTGACAGACTTCCATCAGAAACTCTGCCACACGCGCGTGCTCGATCCCGCCTGTGGCTCTGGCAATTTCCTCTACGTCGCCATGGCGCGCATGAAGGAACTCGAAGCCGAAGTCCTCGATCTCCTCGCTGAGATCGCACCTAACGAAACCCTCACCGCCGAGATGGACAAGTTCAAGGTCCGCCCGGACCAGTTCCTCGGCCTCGAGATCAACGAGCGCGCCACCGCCATCGCCCAACTTGTCCTATGGATCGGTTACTTCCAATGGCACAAGAAGGCCACCGGCAAAGCCGACACCAACGACCGCCCCCTCCTCCCGAAACAATCCACCATCGAATGCCGCGACGCCGTCCTCGATTACGACGAGAAAGTTCCCCTCAAGAACGGCGACGGTTCTATCAAGACCATTTGGGACGGCCACACCACCAAACTTCACCCCGTCACCGGCGAAGAAGTCCCCGATGACACCGGCAGGAAACCACTCTTCGAATACCTCAACCCACGGCGCACCACCTGGCCAGAGGCAGACTATATCGTTGGAAATCCGCCCTTCCTCGGCAACAAGCGCATGCGCGACGGCCTCGGCGATGGCTACACCGAAGCTCTCCGCAAAGCGTTCAAGACACACAAGCCCAACGCCTGGGACTTTGTCATGTTCTGGTGGCACCACGCCGCTGAACTCGTCCGCGACAAGAAGGCCCACCAATTCGGCTTGATCACCACAAACTCAATCCAGCAGAGTTTCAATCGCCGCTGCATCGAGCCTTTCTTGAATAGTGATAAGCATCCGCTCTTCATTAGGTTTGCGATACCTGACCATCCCTGGATCGACTCTGCTGATGGTGCATCGGTGAGAATCTCGATGACAGTTCCACAACTTGGGAGATTGCCTGGGCGACTTGCAAAAGTGTATTCCGAAATCGAGGTGGAAGATGGGGAGCATAGCGTTTCACTAAAGAGCGAAATGGAGAACTATTTCTCCGAGCCTCCGCGTTGGAGTCAGTCGTCAATTCGTTAGAAAGCTTCAAGCCAACGAACTCTTGTCGAATCGAGGTGTAACATTGGTAGGTAAGGGATTTATACTTTCACCACCTCAAGCAGAAGAGTTTCGCAAGAAAGGAGAAGGTAATCGTATTCGGAAATTCCTAACTGGTCGCGACCTAGCTCAGAAGTCGTCAGAGCGATATGTTATTGACCTTTACGGTCTAAACGAGGATCAGGCTTCAAATGAATCACCGCATTGCCTCCATCATTTGAGCGTCAATGTGAGACCTGAACGAGAACTCAACAACAGGCAGAGTTATAGGGAAAAGTGGTGGATCTTCGCTGAACCTCGCAGCAGCTACAGGCCAGCGATTGCAAGTATTGATGTACATTTAGTCTCCCCTCGCACAGCTCGTCACCGCTACTTCATTTCAGTTCCATCGAGCACCGTTGGAGAAAGTGAGGTCATCCATATCGCTGTCGATTCCGATAAATTTATAGGGCTCCTAAATTCATCGGTTCACATCGTTTGGTCATTGTTCCTCGGAGGCCGTCTCGGAGTGGGCAACGACCCTCGGTACTCGATTGATTGCTTCGAAACCTTCCCCTTCCCCGATCTCACCGAGGGCGAACTCAAAACCAGAATCTGCGATCTTGGCAAACGCCTCGACGCTCACCGCAAAGCCCGCCAGGCCGAGCACGTTGACCTCACTCTAACTGGGATGTACAACGCCCTGGAGAAACTCCGCAAGGAAGAGCCTCTCACTGACAAAGACAAAGTCATCCACGATCACGGCCTTGTCACCTTGCTCAAACAGATCCACGACGACCTCGACACGGCCGTCGTCGAAGCCTACGGCTGGCAGGCTATCCTAACCGAGGCACCTCTCGCAGACCGCTTAGCCAAAGGCGATGAAGACCTGGAGCAAGCCATCCTCCAACGCTTGGTCGATCTCAATCACGAACGCGCCGCCGAAGAAGCGCGCGGTCACATCCGCTACCTGCGCCCTGAATTCCAGGACCCCGATCATGGCAAGAAGGTCGCGCAAGCCGAGCAGGACAAACTATCACTTCCCAAAGAGAAGAAAGCCGCTCCCGTCATCGCCGACAAACTCGCCTGGCCCAAGACCACCGTCGAACGCGTCGCCATCTTGAAAACCCTCCTGCAAACCCTCCCCCCAGATCCCGACCACCTCTCAGCCGCCCTCAAAGGCAACAACACCCCCAAACGCCGCGCCGATCTCCAAGACCTCCTCGACACCCTCGCCTCCCTCGGCCAACTCGACGTGCTTCAAGAAGCCGCTGCCAGTTAGACTATCCATGACCCTAAGGTAGCTCGGGCTTCCAGCCCGAGTCGGAGCCTAGAAGGCCCCGCTACCCTGAGAACCCATCCCATCTCGTCTCCCCATGCTCATTCTTTACACCACCAAAGACGGTAGAAGCGAGATCCAGCTCCGCGCAAAGGACGAGACCGTCTGGCTATCGCAGCGAGAGATGGCGGAGCTCTTCAACGTCAGCCAAGACAACATCGGCCTCCACCTGAAGAATATTTACGCGGATCAGGAACTCGCGCGGGAGGCAACTACCGAGGAATCCTCGGTAGTTCAAACGGAAGGCAATCGTGAAGTTCGTCGCGCTCTCACCCTCTACAACCTCGACGCTATCCTGGCCGTTGGCTACCGCGTACGCTCGCCCCGTGGCGTTGAGTTCCGTCGCTGGGCCTCCACTGTTCTCAAGGAGTACCTGATCAAGGGCTTCGCCATGGATGATGAGCGCCTCAAGAATCCCGACGGACGCCCCGATCACTTCGATGAGATGCTGGCGCGCATCCGCGATATCCGTGCCTCGGAGAAGCGCTTCTATCAAAAGGTCCGCGACCTCTTTGCCCTCTGTTCAGACTACGACAAGACGGATCAAGCCACCCATCAGTTCTTCGCCATCGTGCAGAACCAGCTGCTCTATGCGACCGCTGAGAAGACGGCGGCCGAAGTCGTCACGGCACGTGCCAACCCAGAGGCTCCCCACTTCGGCCTGCTGACCTGGAAAGGTGAGCGCGTGCGGAAGCAAGACATTCTCATCGCCAAAAATTACCTAACAGAAGACGAGATCGATACCCTCAATCGCCTCGTCGTCATCTTCCTCGAGACCGCCGAACTTCGAGCCAAGAACCGCCAGGAAACGCGCATGCGTTATTGGAAGGAAAACGTGGATCAGATCATCACGTCGAACGGCTTTCCCTTGCTCAAGCACGCCGGCTCGATCAGTCACCAAGAGATGGAAGAGAAGACCTCAGAATTGTATCTTGAATTCGATCAGCAGCGCAAAGAACGGGAAGCACTGGAAGCCGATCAAGAGGATGCCATTGACCTCAAAGACTTGGAGCAGAAACTGAAACGCCGGAAGAAATGAGGACGGGGAAACGCCGCCCGTGAGCACCGACCCAGCATCGTTTTTGCGGCCCGGAATGACGCCGCAAGAACGGGTGAACTCCGTGATTCAGGTAAGTTTTATCTCACATAACGAGAACGGCAGAAAGGCTACGCAGTGCGTAGCCTAATAAGCTGGACCTGAGAATCTTCACGGATCCTGGCTACCCTTTTGTTCATTGTAGCCGGATCGATCACGATCTGTTGATTTGAAATTCGCTACACACTGTCTAGCGAATTGGGCTGGAATCCCAACTGCCTCATCACTTTCTTTGCATGTGGGCCTGTTCATGTCTAGAAACTGGTCAAATCTAGACAAGCGCCCGGTCCAACAGCTCGATTTCACCCGCTTTGAGGCGGTGTCCATTCTCAAGAAGCTGAACGCCGCGCCCCGTCAGCTTGCGGAACTGAAAGGTAAGGCTGCCAGCATTCCGAATCAGGCTATTCTTATCAACACGCTCGCGCTCCAGGAAGCGACGGACAGCTCCGAGATCGAGAACATGATCCGCACCCACGACGAGCTATTCCAGGAGGATCCCGTTTAAAGGACCTTTTCAAGCCCGCTGTTCGATACCAATTACGGCAGTCCTGATCGCCGAGAAATCCGGCACCGCTCGAATTTCTGTCAACGTGATCAATCACCTCGGCAATGATCATGAGCGTAGTCTATATTGAGTAACGATGCCTAAAGAACCCAAAGACGAAGAGATCGAAGCAAGAATCCACGACGAGATTGTCGTAGATGCTTACGATGAGTATGAACGGGCTTCGGGGTGGCACTGCTACCTCGAAGACCAGATTGAATTCCCGTTTCTTGCCAAGGTCACCAAGCGCGAGCGAACATCACCTCTCGAAGTAGGGACGACGATCAACGTGTGTGGAATGGCTCCGCAAGAAGATTGCGATAACCGTATGCGCGCGACGGTTTCCTACAATTCTAGGGAACTCGATGTTCCGTTAGAGCAGTTGACGCCAGTGGATGACATCGATGATGAGAACACTCGAAATGCTATCTTCGCTTGGCACTATTGGGTAGCTCGTGGATATCAGTTCTAAAACTGTCGAGTTCAGAACGGTTTTCTAGGAGGAGAAGCCTGCACGACTATCAAAACCGTTCATTCAACGCTTCGTGGCCTGAAGCTCTGTCCTTAAGTGAATCGAGTGCTTTGAGAACAGCCGCTTTATCCATCTCGTGGACTTCGACTTTCTCGCCTAGCTTTGGCACTAAGGTGATCGTCAGTTCGCCGCCAAGGTGTTCGCGGAATTCTTCGAGGCCTTTCAGGACTTCTAGGCGGCCTTGGGCGTCTTTGGTCTCCAACTCGGGCGCGTGGGTGGCGAAGCCGAGTGTGGCGATCAATGAGAGGATGCGTTCGGCCGTGGCTTCTTCGAGGAGTCCGATTTCTACGGAGTAGCGGAGATCGATGGCCATGCCGATGGCGACGGCTTCGCCGTGGGTGATCTTGAAATTGGACAGTTGTTCTAACTTGTGGGCAGCCCAGTGACCGAAGTCTAGGGGGCGGGCGGAGCCGTATTCGAAAGGGTCGCCGCCGCTGGCGATGTGGTCGACGTGGTGGGCGGCGCTTTGTTCGACGACTTCGACGAGGGCTTCGTGTTCGAGTTGGCCTAACGCTGGGGCGAGTTCTTCGATACGCTCGTAGAAGGTGCGGTCGCGGATGAGGGCGACTTTGACGGCTTCGATGAGGCCAGCGCGTTTCTCGCGTTCTGGTAGGGTCTTGAGGAAGTCGGTGTCATTGACCACGGCATGAGGAATGGCGAAGGTGCCGACCCAGTTCTTCTTGCCGAAGAAGTTGACGCCGTTCTTCACGCCGACGCCGCCATCGCCTTGGCTCAAGGTGGTGGTGGGCATGCGGACGTGGCGGATGCCGCGATGCGCGGTGGCGGCTGCGAAGCCGACGAGATCAAGGATGGCGCCACCGCCAATGGCGATGATGTAAGAGTGACGGCAGAGTTGGTGGTCATGGACCGCCTGCCAGATGGTTTCCACATGGGACCAGTCGTTCTTGGCTGCTTCGCCGCCGGGGAGGGCGATGGGAGCGGCGACGAGTTCGAGGGAAGGCTGAGCTTCGAAGTAGGGCTCAGTGCGGGTGCCGAGGTCTAACTGGTCATCAATGAAGATCAACACTCTCACGGTGCCTTCATTCTCCGACGTGAGCACCGAAGCGAGCGTCTCATTTCCCGAGGCAAAGGCATCTTGAGTGAAGCGCACGTTGTGCGTGTGACTCAGGGTGATGTCTCGGCGAATGTCCATGCAGGCTAGCTAGGCCGTAATCAACCCCAGAGCGCGCAGTTCGGTCTCGGCAACATTGTGGGCATCCGGGTTGTAGTGGATGCATTGGAAGCCGAGGCGACGTCCTGTGGCGATGTTGACCGCCATGTCGTCGATGTAAGCGGTCTTTGAGGGGTCGAGGTCGAACTGTGTGATGGCTTTCTTAAAGATACTCTCGTCCGGCTTCATGGCTTTCGCGTGATGCGAGAAGATGACATCGTCGAAGGGCTTCAAGACGTCATAGGCCTTCTCAATATGGCGCACATGGAGGTCGTTTGAGTTGGAAAGTAAATACCGCGGGATGCCTCGCGTTTGCAGGTCGCGAAGAAAGGTTATCATCGGCGTATTCTCCTCGAAGATATCTTCCCAGCTGCGTTCGAAAAGGTCTTGAGAACCGGTGTACCCTGAAAGCTCTGCGGCTCGCTGGTACATCAACTCGTTGCTGATGAGGCCGGTCTCATACTGGAGTTTGAGGGCGTCCATAGCGTCGCTCTTTAGGATACTCAGCTGGGCGCCATGCTGGGCCATCGCCTGATAGGTTCGATCGAAATCGAAGCGCAGGAGGACGTTGCCGAGATCGAATAGGACCTTCTCAATCATAGTGGTAGCATGGACGCGCCGTTGGGTCGGTCAATGTCCGCCGGAGACTTTGGCGAAATACTGCGTTTCGACGAGGTCGCCTGCTTTCTTGAGGACTTTGCTACAAGCGGCATCCAAGTGCGTGAGGTGGAGGCGTTTGCCCATGGCGCGGTATCTCTCACTGACGCTGTGAATGGCTTCGATGGCAGAGTGATCACAGATTTTAGACCGACGAAAACTAACATAGACGTCGTCTGGGTCTTCGGCTGGATTGAAGAGGTCTTTAAACTGTTGAATGGAGCCGAAGAAGAGGGTGCCGCGCAGTTTGTAGTGACGCTCGTTGTTTTTGTCCTCAAAGGGTTCCAGCTCGATGTCCTTGGAACGTTCCCAGGCATAGGTGATGGTGGAGATGACGATGCCGATGCCGACGGCGAGCGCCAGGTTGTGGAAGAAGACGGTGACCATGGACACGATGAAGATGACCCAGAGGTCGGTCGTTGGTACTTTGCCGATGAGGCGGAAGCTGGACCACTCGAACGTCGCGATGACGACCATGAACATGACGCCGATGAGACAGCCCATGGGGATCATCTCGATAAGCTTGGGTGCGAACATGATGAAGCCTAGCAAGAGCACGGCGGCTGAGATGCCAGAGAGCCGACCGCGACCGCCAGAGTTGATGTTGATCATGCTCTGACCGATCATGGCGCACCCGCCCATGCCGCCGAAGAAGCCGGTGACGATGTTGGCGAAGCCTTGACCCACGCATTCTCGGCGAGTGGATCCGCGAGTTTCGGTGAGTTCATCAATCAGTGATAGGGTCATGAGCGATTCGACCAAGCCGATGCTGGCGAGGGCGAGCGCGAGGAAGATGACGGCGCTGACGGCTTTGGAGTTCCCGAGATCAATCCTGGGAATGGCGAAGGTCGGGAGGCCTGCTTTGAGGCCTTTGGGAAGTTCATCTACTTGGGTTTGCTCCGCTGCGGTGAGTTCGCGCGAGGCGACCTCGTTTGCTCGAGCAAGGACATCTTTTACTAGCAGATCGGCTCGGACGGCCTCGAACTCTTTGGTTTTGATCTGTTTTTCAAGTTGAAACGCACGTTGGGTGTCGACGACGTTGGCAACCGTGATGGTTTCTAGAGCTGTGAATTGGATTAAGCATGTACCTAAAACAATGGCTACGAGTGGTGCAGGGATGGCGCGTGTGAATCTCGGAAGAAAGTGTGAGATTAGCATCGTGAGAAGGATGATGCCCAATGTGATCTGGAGCGTCGTGGATCCGAGGCTCATCCAATCACCCTGGGTCACGAAACCCATGCCTTCTTCGTAGGCGATGCGGTGGTTCGTCTTGAACTGACCGAACTGGGCGAGCCCGATGACAATGGCGAGGCCATTGACGAATCCTAACATGACGGGATGCGGCAGGATACGAATGAATCGCCCAAGCTTGAGTAGTCCGGCAATGACTTGGAAGATGCCGGCGACGACTACGGCAGCTAACAGATACTGCAAACCGAAGAGGATGACGACTGAGGTCATGACCACAGCCATGGCGCCTGTGGCCCCTGAGATCATTCCAGGGCGACCGCCGATGGCGGAGGTGATAAGACCGACAAAGAAGGCTGCGTAAAGTCCTACGAGGGGATCGACTCCAGCGACGAAGGCGAAGGCGACGGCTTCGGGGACGAGAGCGAGGGCGACGGTAAGTCCGGAAAGCAGATCGTCTTTCCAGCGGATTCCTTGGCCATATTTGCGGTAGATGAGTCGAAACATAAGCGATAGCCCCGATTTACATGGCGCAAAGGGGGCCCGCGACCTAGCCGGAGTCCCTGAGTAGGGCAACTGATTTCACCAATAGTTGTGGGAATTCTGCATTACCGCTGTTGCAAGTAGCGCTCCCGCCAGTGGCCGCGGGAGATCTTTCCTCGATCATCTGGGCTGAGGTCCTCACACATCCACCAGTGACGTGGGCGTAGCCAAGCGGGAAGAGAAAGTGCCTCTTTAACGCTGACCAAGGCGGTTCCATGTTCGAGATGAACCACCGCGACAATCTCGTCTACGCGCTCCGCGTTCTTGCTAGGGATCCCGAAGACAGTGGCGTGGATGACAGAAGGAATCCCAAGGAGGGCCTCCTCAATAGCTTGAGGTGAGACTTTTCTTCCGGCGATATTGATAGAGTCGCCACGGCGTCCTTGTAGGTAGACGGCGTTCTTGCATCGAAGTTCTGCCTGGTCCGAGGTTAGGAAACGGCCGTTCTGAAGGGAAGGGTCGTTAGGATCGTCTGCATAACAGAGCCCCGCAGCCGGGCTTGAGACTCGAAGGCGATCGCCGACGGTGTCTAACGTAACACCTTCCAGAGACGTGCCGACAAAGGTGGGATCTTCTCTAGGCGCCAGTGAGCGATCATAGGCAATGCCGCCACATTCGCTAGAGCCGTAGAAGTTGTGAATCTTGAGGCCGCACTGCTCATGAATAGTCTGTTCTAAGGTGAGTGTGAGTGGGGCTCCGGCCGAGATCGCGAGTTGAATGCGTTTGTTGAGAATGCCCGCCCCTAACCAAGCGCGCCACATGGCGGGGACTGCTGGGATTGTAACGTGGTCGAACGATTCCAGTGCGTTCCTTACGGTATTTGGCAAGGCATCTCGCACTAAGACGAGGGGGATGCCGTGAAGCAGAAGCGGCAAGACGAGGTTTGAGAATCCGTAAGAATGCGCTAGAGAAATGACGCCTAGGTTGGGCCATTCCTTTCGCAGCCCCATGGTCGTCACGATCTGCTGGGCGTCGGCTGTGAGTTGTTCGTCGGTAAACCACACGGCTCGGGGCGCGCCGGTAGATCCGGAGGTCCGTTTGACATGGCGGACGTTCGCCGGAGGAGTAAGCGTGGAAGGTAGGGAGGTGTCTTCGTTCTCACAAGGACACAAGACGGCATCATCACGCCAAGCGGTCAAGGTTGTGGTGAGAAACTCAAGACTGCGACCGTGGGCTTCTTGGATCGGGACTTCTGAAATTGGTGCGGCTTCTGCACACGCTTGCAATTCCGCAAATGTCCAGCGCTGGCCAGTGGCTGCATCGACCAGCGCGAGCGAAGTCGCGTTGGCAGTAGCCACTTGAAGCCAGTGCTCGTAGAGTTTCACGGAAATGAGGCTTCACCATGCTCGCTTCATTGACAACTTGGATAGCTGTGAAGGGTTTGTAATCCCAAGATTCCGCTATGACTCGATTGCCCTTCATTCTTTTTCTTGCCCTGACCTCGAGCGCCTTTGGCGACGTGCAATTTGATCGGAACATTCGGCCCATTCTTTCGGATCGGTGTTTTCAATGCCACGGCCCGGACGAGCATGATCGTCGGGGAAAGCTGCGGCTTGATGAGTCGGGTGGCGTCGATGGCGCGTACACGATGGGAGTGCTCAAGCCGGGTTCGCTTTCAGAGAGCGAGCTTTGGCAAAGGATCCATAGTGACGATCCGGATGAGGTCATGCCGCCGCCTGAAGCGAAGAAGAAGCCTATCACTGAGAATGAGCGGGCACTGATCAAGCAGTGGATCGAAGAAGGGGCCGTCTATCAGGATTTCTGGGCGTTTGTGCCGCCGAAAGTGCCTGCGCTGGAGGCCGGGGAGGGACATCCTATCGATCAAGTGGTGCAACGTCAGCTTCAGGCTGAAGGGCGCGAGTTGGGTGCTGAGACGGACAAACGTTCTTTGATTCGTAGAGTCACGCTCGACATCACGGGCTTGCCGCCTACTCGCGAAGAGATTCATCAGTTTCTAGCAGATACCTCGGCGGGCGCTTACGAGGCTTTGGTGGATCGTCTTCTGGCCGAGCATGCGTATGGCGAGCACATGACGAAGTATTGGTTAGACCTGGTGCGCTTTGCCGACACGAATGGCATTCACCACGATCACTACCGAGATTTAACGCCGTATCGGGATTGGCTCATTCGCTCGTTCAATGACAACCTCTCGTATGATCAATTTCTAACGTATCAGTTAGCAGGTGACCTCTATGAGAAGCCGACGCGCGATCAGCTGATTGCTTCCGGATTCAATCGGCTCCACCTCATCATCGACGTGGGGACCGCGCTTCCTGCAGAGAGTTTTACGAAGAACGTGATTGATCGTGTCACTGCAGTGGGTACGGCGTTCATGGGGCTCACGGTGCAATGTGCGGTCTGTCACGATCACAAATATGATCCGATCACGGCGAAGGATTTCTATCAGCTCTATGCGTTCTTTAATAATCTGGATGCGAAACCAGAGACCGGTGGCCGGAGTGGCACTGATTTTAAACGTGGTCTGCAAACGCCTTACATTAATCTGACGACGAAAGAACAGGAGGCTGAGCTTACCGCGCTTGGCGAGAAGATCAGCGTGATGACGGCCAAGGATGAGAAGCCGCGCAAGCAGCTTGAGAAGCAGCGTGATGCACTGCTGATGACTATCCCAGGTGCTATGGTGATGAAGGAGTACGCGGAGCCTCGTCCATCACATATCTTGGTCCGCGGAGCCTACGATAATCCGGGAGAGCGCGTGGGTCGCGGCACGCCGGGATTTCTGCCTCCGATGAATGCGACGCAAGACGAGGCGAGCCGCATGGATCTTGCCGATTGGTTCATTTCCAAAGAGAATCCACTCACCGCTCGCGTGGCGGTGAACCGCGTCTGGCAGCAGTTTTTCGGCGTCGGCTTGGTCAAGACTTCGGAAGACTTTGGTAATCAAGGAGAGTGGCCGAGTTATCCTGAGTTGCTGGACTATATGGCGGTGACGTTCATGGAGTCCGGGTGGAATACCAAGGCATTGGTGAAGGAGATCGTCCTCTCGAAGACGTATAGGCAAGCTTCGGAAGCGACACCGGAGGTCTTCCAATTGGATCCTGAGAACCGTGCCTTGGCGCGTGGGTCTCGCTTTCGCATGGATTCTGAAATGATACGAGATCAAGTGCTAGTCTCTAGCGGATTGATTAATGATGAGATGTTTGGCAAGAGCGTGAAGCCACCTCAGCCGGCCGGTCTGTGGAAGTCGGTTGGCATGCCGAGTTCCTATCCGCGTGAGTATGTGCCTGACCAAGGCGACGATGTCTATCGCCGGAGTGTCTACACGTTCTGGAAGCGTGGCATGCCGCCTCCTCAGATGACCATTCTGAATGCGCCGTCACGGGAAGCGTGCATTGCTCGGCGTGAACGCACGAACACGCCGCTACAAGCCTTGCTTCTGCTCAACGAGCAAGATTACCTCAAGGCGGCACGTCACCTCGCTTTGAAGACCCTCACGCAATCATCAGAAGGTCCCGAAGATCGGTTGAAGGTGGTTTACGAAACGATCACGTCCGAGCTTCCAGATTCGAAAGAAGAGTCCGCTATGCAAGAGGCGCTTGCGGATCTGCTCGCTCTCTACGAGGAGAAGCCAGAGCTGGCGCAACAACTCTGTGAGGGCGTGAACTTTCCGGAAGGTGTGAAGGCACCTGAGCTCGCCGCCTGGACGATGCTGGTTAGCTCGCTCTACAATCTCGATATCACCAAGACTCGCCAATAGATCACCATGCTACACGACATCAGAGAAGAACCTAACATGCTGCAAGCGCGGCGGCAGTTTCTCAAGACCTCCGGCATGGGCATGGGAGCAGCGGCTTTGGGATCCTTATTGCCTCAGAATGGCCACGCTCGAGAGATCGGTATTGGGGCGGCTAAGGCCAAGCGCGTCATCTTTCTCTTCATGGCGGGGGCGCCCAGTCAGTTGGATCTGTTCGATTACAAACCTGATTTGCAGAAGCGCTTCAGGGAGCCGTTGCCTCCAAGTGTGAGCCAGGGGCAACGCGTGACTGCGATGACGAAGGGGCACCAGCAATTGGTGGCTCCCACGATGTTTGGCTTCAAGAAGCGAGGAAAGAGTGGTCTCTGGATGAGCGATCTCTTGCCACATCTTGGTGGTGTGGCGGATGAGCTTTGCCTCATCAAATCGATGCACACGAACGCGATCAATCATGATCCTGGCAAGAACTTCATTTGCACGGGAAACGAACTTCCTGGGAAGGCGAGCATGGGTGCGTGGTTGAGTTATGGGTTAGGATCCATGAATAGCGATTTGCCTGATTTCGTCGTGTTGAATTCGGCCTACTGGACAGGGGGCACGCGGAACACGCAGGCGCTTTACAGTCGCTTGTGGGGGAGTGGTTTCCTGCCTTCGAGGCATCAAGGTGTGGCCTTCCAGACAGCGGGAGATCCGGTGTTGTTTCTTTCTAATCCGAAAGGTGTGAATGAGAGTGTGAGGCGTCGCATGCTCGATGCTGTGGGTGCGATGAATGAGAAGCATTACAAAGAGATCGGTGATCAGGAAATTCAGACGACCATTGCTCAACAGGAGATGGCTTTCCGCATGCAGGCTTCCGTGCCGGAGTTGACGGATGTGTCAGGCGAACCGGAGAGCGTGACCGATCTGTATGGTCCCGAGGTGAGCAAGCAGGGCTCGTTTGCGAGGAACTGTTTGCTGGCCCGCCGCATGGTCGAGCGGGGCGTGCGGTTCGTCCAAGTCTTTCACCGTGGATGGGATCATCACACGATCTTGCCGAAACAGTTGCCTGGCCAGTGTTTCGATGTGGATCAGCCTTCAGCGGCCTTGATCACAGATCTCAAGCAGCGTGGTCTTTCAGAAGACACGATGATCGTCTTTGCGGGTGAGTTTGGGCGAACGGTATTCTGTCAGGGTAAGCTGGAGCATACGGACTATGGGCGCGATCACCACCCGCGTTGTTTCACCGCCTGGATGGCTGGCGGTGGAATCAAAGGTGGGATTTCGTACGGCGAAACCGATGAGTTTAGCTACAACGTGGCGAAGGATCCGGTCTCTGTCCGCGATCTTCACGCGACGATGCTGCATCAGTTAGGCATTGATCACGCGAAACTCACGTTCCCTTTTCAAGGACTGGATCAGAAACTAACGGGCGTGGAACATGCGCGCGTGGTGCACGATATCCTAGCTTAGCCCTCGAACCGACGAAGGATCACAGAGGCGTTGTGGCCTCCAAAGCCAAACGAGTTGCTCAGGGCAATGTCGACTTTGGCTTCGCGTGCTTTGTTAGGCGTGTAATCGAGGTCACACTGGGGATCTGGGTCTTCGAGATTGATAGTCGGAGGAATGATTCCATCGCGCATGGCGAGGGCGCAGGCAGCGAACTCGACACCGCCGGCGGCTCCTAATAGATGACCGGTCATGGACTTGGTCGAGCTGACGATCGTCTTCTTCGCGTGGTCACCGAATGAGCGTTTGATGGCAAGCGTTTCGCAGACGTCACCGACCGGTGTGGAGGTGCCGTGTGCGTTGACGTAATCGACGTCTTCGGGATTGAGGCCGGCGTGCTTCAGGGCCATATCCATGCAGTGACTGGCCCCCTGGCCTTCCGGTTGCGGAGAGGTGAGGTGATAGGCGTCCGCTGAGACACCATAGCCGGCAAGTTCACAGTAGATGCGAGCTCCACGTGCCTTCGCGGCTTCCATTTCCTCTAGCATCATGATACCGGCTCCTTCGCCCATGACGAATCCGTCTCGGCCAACATCAAAGGGCCGGGAAGCGCGCTGAGGTTCGTCGTTGCGTTTACTGAGGGCTTTCATGTTTCCAAAGCCTGACAAACCCATTGGGCGGATCGAGGCTTCGGAACCACCGGCGATGAAGTAGTCCGCATCGCCAAATTTGATCATGCGCCAGGCTTCACCGATGCAGTTGTTTGCCGTGGCACAGGCCGTGACTATGCTCATGTTAGGGCCGCAAAGGCCGTGCTCCATCGCGATCTGACCGCTGGCGATATTGGCGATCATCATCGGAATGGTGAGCGGAGAGACTCGGCTTGGGTTCCGCTCTAGCAACTTCTTGTGGTTGTCCTCCAGGGTGCCAAGGCCACCGATGCCGCTTCCGGCGATCACTCCGATGCGGTAGGGGTCGATGGTAGAGACATCGAGCCCAGAGTCTTCGAGGGCGAGTTTGGCGGCAGCCATGGAGAGCTGAGTGTAGCGATCCATGCGTTTCCCGTCTTTGGGATTTTTCAGATAATCAGCAACGTTAAAGTCGCGGACCTCACCACCAAACTGGCAACTATACTCGGAGGTGTCGAAGGAGGTGATCGGACCGATCCCGCTTCTCCCGTGGGTGAGATTATCCCAGAAAGTATTCAGATCGTTACCCACGGGTGAGAGGACACCCATGCCTGTTACCACTACTCGACGTTCGCTCATTGTCTTAGGCCCCTGAGGGCGGAAATTGGCGCTAAGGAAACCGGTTCATCCCCCGACGCAATCATTAAATGCCTCTGAATAGGAGAGACTTGGGCTTCGTCTACTGCGGTGAAAGGAGACTTAACCCATGAATAGATCAAACTTCCTCAAAACGGCTTCAACGCTCGCTATCGCGGCGGGCCTATTGGTCAACGTTGCCTCGGCGGACCATCGCAGAGACAGTGTAGCCCGCACTATTTGGCAGATCGAGAGAGCGACGGAGTCTTTGAGCGCCTCTTTCCGTCATGAGCTCCAAGATCGCGGCCTTTGGAAGCCACACGGTGCGCATGCGGCGTTGTTTAAGCGCATTGCGACATTGGAGAATCAGGGCGACAACCTGGTGAAGTATTACAAGCGCGGCAAGAGCTATGCTTACCTCGCAAAGGCAGTCGGGATCACCGATTCGAATGCTCACAAGGCGGCTGACCTGGCTCGGCGCATACGCGTCTCTCGGGGGACTGTCCACGGTATTAGTCAGGTCAGTTCGATGTTGCACTCGTTGACTGGGCTTTGTGGAGAAAGCTATCGTGCGCCGAGGGCGCGCTACAGCGAGAAGCGCCGTGACGCTGACTATGGTCGTCGCGGGCGTGGTTACGACGAGCGTCGTTATCGGAGAGACCGTCCCATTCGTCAGGCCGTTCAGGAAATCCGTCGGATCTTCTAGACTAGAGCTCACTCGATGGTGACGATGTCACCTACTTGGAGGACACTGTAGAAGTGCTTCACATTGGACCAGGGCATGCGAACACAGCCATGAGAGGCGGGGTAGCTAGGCACACTGGCCGAATAGTGCAGGCCGAAGTCGCCGCAGCTTAGACGCATGAAGTAAGGCATGGCAGAGCCATAAATGGATGAGTTGTGGTGCCGGTGCTTGTTCGTGATGACGAACGTTCCCTTAGGTGTGCGGTTTCCGCGCTTGCCAGAAGAGACTTTGGATGAGCTGACTGCTTTGCCGTCCTGGTAAAGCGTGGCTCGCTGGCTCTTCAGAGACACGGTGACCGTGCGAGACTTGTCATTGGGTTCTCGTCCTAGGACCATCTGCATGATTGGCACATTGTGGCGCTCGGCAGCGAAAGCGACGGCATAGCGACGATGGCGGGCGGAGTAAGCGTTGCGCGCTGCCCCATAAGCGATGAGGTGGGCCACAGTTTCCTGCTGTTCTGTTAGAGTTGCCAGCATGAGGTAAGTGAGATTACGATCGCGCTTGAGATAGTAGGTGGTCTTCGAGTCACCCTCAAAGTAACCGAGGAAGGCTTTGCTAGGCGGATCTTGAAGGCGCAGATTTGGATCGGCACCGAGCTCTAAAAGACGTTTGGCCACGCGATCTTGCTGAGCTGCAATGGCGAGAGCTAGCACACGCTGCTCGATGGAAGTGAACTCGTTGGGGTCTGTGCCCTGATCAAGAAGGAGAGCGACGCACTCTGGGCTACCACTGAATATGGCGAGTTCTAGCAAGCCTTCGGTGTCTGCCCATTCTTTGTCGTGGTCGTGGTAATGAGTGGTGATGATTTGGGCGCTGGTACCGTGCCCACATTGAATCGCTCGGCGTAGGGTTCCAGTCGGATGGGCTCCGGCTTCGAGGAGTTCAATAACACAACCCGTCTCCGAGAGATCCATGGCGTGATTGAGCAGGGTGATTCCAGACTGAGGATGCTTGGCGTTGGCGCTGACACCGTGGGCCAAGAGATGGCGGACGGTTTCTGTATCACTTTGCTCAATGGCTGTCAGGAGATAGGGGGCGTGCTGCTGGATATCGATCTTCGCACCGTGCTCTAGCAGAAGCTGAGCGGACTTCGTGCGGCTGTTTTTAATAGCGAAGTCGAGTGGCGTTTCGCCATCTTCTTCGCTGGTGATATTCGGGTCGGGCTTGGTCTTCCCTGAGAGCAGGGCTTGCATGACGGTGAGATCTTCCTGGTGGATGGTGTAGTGTAAGGGCGTGCGGCCCGTTTCATCGCGGACATCCACATCGATTTTGGGATGAGTTAGGAGAAGTTTTAGCAGTGTGCCATCTCGCTCTTGTGTCGCTTTGAGCACAGCGTGAATTTCTTTCTCTCCCTCGCCTTGCTTGAGGAAGACGTTGGGATTCTGAACCCGCGGGAGTAACTTCTTGACGACATCAAGATTACCTAATTGAATCGCATGAGCGAGCGGGGGAACGCCGTGCTCATCAGCACGGTCACAATCGACGTCTGGCTGGTCGGTGAGAAAGTTAGTGATGTCTTGCTCTTTCTGAACAATGGAGGCGATGAGTGGCGTCGTGCCGCTGTCATTCAGTTCATTGAGCGGTACTCGAGCGGTATGAAGGAGGGTGACCGTTTCAAGGTCCTTCTTCTCGATCGCGTGGTGGACGCTGGCGGGCAATTGCTCGATCCCCGCAGCCCTGAGCTGACGCATCGCTTTGTAGCGGGGCATGCTGTCCCACAGTATTATCGCACCAAGTGGGATCAGCAGGCCTGCGATCCAGAAGGCGAAGTAATAGAGTTTCTTGGGCTGTTTCTCTTGGTCTGACACGGGTAAATCCTCACCAGTTACTTCGGGGCTATACTGTCTGAGTGTACTATAATTTTTTATAAGCTGGATCTCTGGAGATTCAAGGGTAGCCCCAAACAAATGTGTTCGGAGACGATCCGGAATCAGATGTTAGAACTTGCGGCGTGACATTAGCAAACTCACGTTTATTTCTAACATCGTGAGACGGTGGAGACTCGTCTCGAATGCCCAAATTCATGTCGATCAAATCTGACTCCCCTGACTCCCCTGACTCCCCTGACCCCGAGGCGTCCCCGGAAAGTATCGAGGATTTGCGCTCCGTTCTGGCGGGGCTCAAAGAGGAGATGGAGACGTTGGAATCTTCTCTGTCAGATTTCGAAGAGCCTGAGGAGGACATAGAGCCACTCGATCCTGCGTTAGAGGATTTGGAGGATATTGGGAACCGAACGCGCTTGGCTTCCCGCCGGGTTGCTCCTCGAGAGGTACCCGAAGCTCTCGAGGAGTTAGGGGAGGAAGAATCTGATGCGATTCCCGATGCTCGGGTCGTTTTCGATTTGAATCCTAAGCCTAATCCGGACAGAGTGCCACAGAAAAGGGTGGCCAAAGTAGAGTCGGAGAAACCGGCGAAGGAGAAAGTGCCGCGCATTTCGAAGCGCGAGCAGAAACGGCTGACTCGAGAGGAGAAGGCGCGTGCTCGCGCTGAAGAAAGGGCCGAGATCGCTAAGCAGCGGAAGGCTAGTCAGGAAAGCCACGGGGGAGAAAAGGTTGATTCAGAGGAGCTCATGCAGCGAAGCATGGATGAACTCGATTTGGAGAATCCGTTGCCTGACGCGATGTTTGCCCCGAATCGCGAGCATTCAGATCTAGTGATGGATCGACGGCAACGGCGTCTTGAGGCCGTTGCAATTCTTGCGAAGAAAGAACGCGAGCAGGATGAGGTTTGGGATCAAGGTGGGGGACTGGATGAAGATGGCCGCGGTGTACCAGAGCGTCGATTCAACCTCCCGATCTACCTGGTCCAAGCCGCTTTGGTATCCATTGCGGGCCTCCTGATCGTCATGGGAGTGCGGACTGCCTACAAGAGCATGCGCGACGCCAAGGACGGCGAAGAGGAGCAGGCTCGGTCAGACGCCCCCAATTTGCGAGCTCTGGGACTCATCGAGGCCCGGGAAGTTGTGCAGTCGTACTTCGCGGCGGGCAGTTGGGAGGCGAAATTGGAGTTCGTGCGTCAGCCGGACAAGGCGCGTCCTCGCATGGAGCGTTATTATCAAAGTCATCCAGGAGAAGGCGCTGCGATTTCAGGGGTTGAGGTACTCGATCAGACATACAACGGCTTGGAAGGGGGAGAGGGCTTTCTCATCCGGTGCCGACTTCCGGATGACACGATGAAGCTTATGCCTGCGGTGCGCATACGTTCAGAAGCGCCATACTTTGTGGTCGATTGGGAAGTGCTGGTGGACTATGCAGATGTGGGGTGGGCTGCTTTCCTCAAGGCCAAGAAGCCAGGAAGCCGTGGGGTCTTCCGGGTATATGCTGTGGCGGACGACTACGGAGCCCCCTTTGAGGATTCGAAGAAATATCTTGGGTTAAAGTTGTATAGTCGGAAACGGGAGGAGGAAGCCTACGGCTATATCCAACGAGGCTCCCATGATGGTAGAGAGCTGCAAGGTGTTCTCGACCTGTCTAGAGAGCGTCGCGGTGGTGGGGGCGCTGGATCAGGTCGTCGCAGTCCCAGATTTCAGAAGATGGCGGCCGTTAGCGACGATCCGAAGGCGACGCTCAAAGCCATGCAGGCGATTCGAGATTTGCCGGATCCTGAGTTAGACGATACGGATCTCTTTGGCGTTAAGAACTTTATCAAGCCTGAGCTATGGCGGCCACTTCCGGATTTCTGGACTCCGATGACGGTGGAAGTGGAGTTTCCGCAGTTGCGAGGGGCTGGGTTTCTTCCGCGGCTGGAGATCGTGAGATTTCTCTCGGCGAATTGGATTATTGGCGAAACCCGAATGGAGATGGGCACTGAGGTTCCCATTCCTGGCACTTAGCACTATAATCGAGGAATTTATCGTTGACGGGTAGCCCACTTGTCTGCACGTTTGAGTCAGGTTACTCATCTTATGAAACATCAACTTACCCTTATCCTTGCCGCCGCTGGCCTCGCCATGGGCACCAGCAGTGCAGCGACGCTTGATCTAACGAGCCTCGGCGGAACGCTAGCCATGGGCTATACGGCTGCGGCTGGTATCGCTGGTCTCGAGATTTCCTACGTGTTGGGTCAAGACCCTGTCACCTCGGAGAACAGTGGTTTTTCGGAAGACACAGGTGGCATGTCTTTGCCTGAATCAGGCTTCCCAGATGGTCACCTCGCTGTCGGTCCAGGGGATGTGGTAACTCTCGATTTTTCTGATACTATTGATGCTGGTTCTGTCTATATCGGTCTTTTCGATCTAGACGACAATCCCCTTGGCGGTAATGAAGGGGTGACAATTGTTTCTAGCGAGGGTTCGGTTTTTGAGCCTGGTTTCAACGGCGGCATTAATAATAGTTTCGCCAACACGAATAATGTTTTTAACGTGGGTCCTTTGACTCCTGACGAAAATGGTCTGATTACGGTTACGGCAGCCTCTAATATAGAGCAAGCTGATGGCAGCTTAACCATTACCTCCGGTAATGGTTACTTCGCCTTTACCGTGAGTGATAGCCCAATTCCTGAGCCATCTAGTGCTTTGCTTGGTCTTCTTGGCCTTGCTGGCCTCGCATTCCGCCGCCGTCGCTAGTCCCGATAGCGGGAATAGACTTTTGAAACGGCCTGCTTCTTCGGAAGTAGGCCGTTTTGTATACACAGGTGTTCTTTCGAAACTCTTGTCGTTGGAATCAGCGGCATCGATCAACTTGCCGCATCTCGCGCTTGGCGAATCCATGATCATGCGTAGGCTCGCGTCAACCCATTTTTATCATGGCTCGGATCAACGACAATTACCTGAAACTTAAGGCCGGTTATCTCTTTCCTGAGATTGGCCGTCGCGTGTTTTCATTCACTGAAGCTCAGCCCGACGCTGCTAAAAAACTCATTCGCTGTGGGATCGGCGATGTGACCGAGGCTTTGCCTAATGCTGTGCGCAAGGCCATGCACGCAGCCATCGATGAGCTGGGAGAACGTGAGACTTTTCGTGGTTATGGACCGGAGCAAGGATACGACTTCTTGAGAGAAGCGATTGCTGAGAATTGCTATCGTAGCAGGGGAATCACCATCGACGACGATGAGATCTTTGTTTCCGATGGTTCGAAGTGCGACACTGGCAATTTCTTAGATATCTTGGGACCGGGTAACCGCATTGCGATCACCGATCCCGTCTATCCCGTCTATGTTGACACCAATGTCATGATCGGCAATACGGGTGAAGCGGACGAGAATGGTGCCTACGATGGTCTCGTCTACCTACCGTGCACCGCCGAGAACAACTTTGTTCCCGCCATTCCTGAAGAGGATGTGGATATCATTTATCTATGTTATCCTAACAATCCGACAGGTGCAGCGGCAACCCGGGAGCAGCTGACGGCTTGGGTTGAATACGCGAAGGCTCGCAATGCCATCATTCTCTACGATGCGGCCTACGAAGCCTTTATCAGTGATTCTGAAGTCCCGCACTCGATCTATGAGATCCCTGGTGCTGAGACCTGTGCAGTAGAATTCCGCAGCTTCTCGAAGAATGGTGGTTTCACCGGCGTGCGGTGTGCGTTCACTGTCGTGCCCAAGGCTCTCAAAGGAACGACGCCAACCGGCGAAAGCCAAGCCTTGCACCCGCTGTGGAATCGGCGGATGTGTACAAAGTTCAATAGTGTTAGCTATCCCGTCCAGCGTGGTGCCGAAGCGCTCTTCTCTGAAGAGGGTAAAGCTGAGGTGGACGAACTCATCAGCCATTACATGGGCAATGCGAAACTTCTTTCTGACGCCTGCCAAGAAATGGGCCTGACCGTCTTTGGCGGCGTGAATGCGCCCTACATCTGGGTCGGTTGTCCTAAGGGAATCGATAGCTGGGGCATGTTTGATAAGATGCTAAACGAAGCCAATGTGGTGATCACGCCAGGCTCTGGCTTTGGCTCTGCGGGCGAAGGTTTCTTCCGGATCTCGGCCTTCAATAGCCGTGCGAATGTTGAAGAGGTCTGTAAGCGCATGCAGGCGTTAGGCTTGTAGGCTACTTTCGGCCTTTTATAGTGTGATCGGTATGGGAAAGTGCGCGATTTGTGAAGCATGGTTGAGCTGTTTACAAAGTGTTGTTGGTGAGGGTGGTTTAGAGAGGGTTCCTACTGAGCCTCTCAAACATCCGGCGCTGATTAGCGCTCTCGGCGATCCGACGCCGGGTAATTGGACAATCCCAGTCGGTTGTGGTGGTCGTCTGAAGATCTGATCATTCAGCGGCATGATTCGCAGGAGTGGAACTACAGCTTGTGGGAGCCGAAGGCACTGCTTCGACACGAAGCTTTTCGATCTGGGCCATCTACTTTGTCTGACGATGGGAAACACCTGGAAGTGTCTACCTACGAGAAGGCAACGAAGACGTCCTTTCTAAAGCTCTACACTTTTCCCGCAGGCGAGCTTGTGTGGGAGACCGAGGTGAAGGCGTACGACATAGCGTTTCTGCCAGGAGGCTCGTGGTTGGCGGCTGGGTCCGTGGGACGACCACCTAATGAGATCACATACACGCTGTACAAGGTCGATCGTGCAACAGGAGAGGTTCTGAAGGAGCACAAGATTTCTCATCCGCGCAAGGCGGGTACGGGATTGATTGGTGGTATGGAGGGCTTGGCCGCCTCCAAGACGTCCGTCTTCTTTGCCACCAAAGAGCGTACGTTTTCTTCAAAGAAAGAAACGGCATGGGAGGAGAACGGCTTCAGCGGTTAGACGCCAGCACGTGGGAAGAGATCAAGGTGCCGTTCGAGTACCGGAAGGACGCGCTCATGGACATTCGAACGAGTCCAGACGGAGCGTTCATTTCTTTACACTACTTCCAATCTGGTACCAGGGTCATGACTGAGGACTTTGGGCGAGTGGTTGGCTATGGTCAGGGGCAGGTCGCGTTCTTGCCAGGTGGGAAGGACGTGGCTGTTGTAAGACGGGCGTCCGTGGCAGTTTATGGGCTCGCCACTGGTGACGAGAAGCACCTGTTTGACTTCGGTGCCAGCGGGCTCGCCTGCGCCTCAGATGGTTCTGAATTGTGCTCCAGTGATAGTGGAGGCCTCTTTCGTTACAGCACGGAAACATGGAGACCTGCCAAAGACAGGGTTGCCCACCGTCAACACAGTGCACCTCAAGAGTTTGCCTTCTCTCCCACGGGAAACTTTGGGCCCTCCGTCAAGTTTGCTGGATGGATTGCTGCCGGAATTTGAGCCAGGCATACTTGAGATTAGTGATTCCGCAGGCTCGGTGAACAACTCTCGAAACAAGATTGTTAAACCCCTCAATCATCCCTGAAGTAACACGGTG